>JABGWC010000012.1 GCA_018645765.1 Gammaproteobacteria bacterium
CTGCCCCTAAGCACCTTTTTCCATCTTACACAGACCCTATCGGACCCAGTTTTCGGCGGGCAGAGTATAGAGATATTAAGATCGACCTTCAACTTTATCCTTGAAGAAATTCGGTTTTTACTCGGATCGGTCAATTACGGTCTTGATGAGAAAAACCGGCGCGGTTTAAAACCCCTTCGAGCTCATCAAAAGAATTGTAGTCGATGATCAGCTGACCTTTACGCGCCCCTTTCTTTTTAAGTTTGACCGCCTGCCCAAAATACTCCGACAATCGATGTTCTAACCGAGCGACATCTGCATCTTGCCGCGCAACGGGCGGTTCGACCGCTGGCGCCAGTCGCTGCTTCACCAAGTTTTCAGCCTGCCTAACGGTCAGTTGCTTGGCCACAATTTGGCGTGCAATTTGGCCCTGGGCTTCTGGCTCTAAAGTCAGTAGCGCCCTGGCGTGACCCATTTCTAACTGACCGGCCAATAGCATCTCAGCCGCAATGCCGCCCAACTTCGATAACCGAATTGCGTTACTCACCGCCGTTCGGCTTTTACCAACCGCGTCGCCCACTTCCTGGTGGGTCAGCGAAAACTCTTCAACCAAGCGGCTCAGAGCGAGCGCTTCTTCAAGGGGATTCAGGTTTTCTCGCTGAATGTTCTCAATCAATCCGAGAGCCAACTGGTTTTGGGGCTCAACTGATTTAATCAAACAGGGGAGCTGGTCTATGCCTGCAAGCTGGCTTGCACGCCAGCGTCGCTCTCCAGCAATTAATTCAAAACGTTTCGATTCAATCTGTCGAACTAAAATGGGTTGCATAATGCCGTGTAGCCGAATGGAGGCCGCAAGTTCTTCAAGTTTCTCGGCATCAAATTGTCGTCTCGGTTGAAAACGACCCGGCTGGATCCACTCGACAGGAATGAGGCGCAAAGTCTGCTGATCAAGCGGGACGTCGTTTAAACCCGCATCTTTAACGGCATCACCAGATGTTGCCGCCCCTGGCGTTGGTCCGAGCAATGCATCCAATCCGCGCCCCAACCCCCTCTTCTTACCCGCCATGCTATTGCTCCCAAGAACATCCGACTCGCGAATGTCTTAATATTGATTAATCGGTTTAGGACACTGCGTCTTGTGCGCCACGGTCCATTACAGATGCCGCATCCAGTTCGCGCCGGACCAGCTCTCCCGCGAGCGCAAGGTACGCCTTGGCGCCAGAGGATGTGGGGTCATAAGCCACAATCGGCAACCCATGACTGGGCGCCTCGGCCAAACGCACGTTTCTAGGAATTACGGTTCGATACAACTTTTCACCAAAATGTTGTTGTAATTGCTCAGAGACGTCCTTTGTTAAACTGTTGCGCGGATCAAACATCGTCCTAACAATGCCCTCAATCTGCAGGCTTGGATTGAGATGCGCAACAACGCGCTTAATGGTTTCAACCAAGGCGGACAACCCTTCAAGGGCATAGTACTCGCATTGCATCGGAATAATCAGACTCGTCGCTGCCGTAAGCGCATTGATGGTGAGCAGGTTTAACGCCGGTGGACAATCAATGACCACATAATCAAATTCGTCCTTTGCACGGCTTAAAGCCAACTTCAGTCGATACTCACGGTCCTCAAGATCCAGCAAGTCGATTTCTGCACCGGTCAGGTCAGCGTTTGCGCCAATAACCTTTAAACCGCCAGCACCATCAACCATCACATCCTGTAAACCTTGATCTAGCACCAGTACGTCATAGACTGATTCTGTCAGCGCCGCCTTATTCACCCCGCAGCCCATCGTTGCGTTGCCTTGGGCATCTAAATCGATGAGTAAAACCCTGCGCCGCATGGCCGCAAGGCACGCTGCTAAATTAACGGCAGTTGTGGTTTTGCCGACCCCACCTTTTTGATTGACCACTGCAAAGACCTTCAACTGTGGCTCCTTAATCGTTTCACGTGGTGACTCATAGGCACTCTGCTCGCGGCCTGATTTCAATCAGGAACCGCTCCTCCTGCAGCCCAGGCACTGACAAAGGCCACAGCCTGGTGGTGGCTTGCAGCTCCAACTGGCGCAAGACGTCCGCTTCGGGCGATTTACCCAACATTGCGAGTATAACGCCATCTTCCTTTAGCAAGTGTTTTATTGCGGGCACTAGAGACTCTAAGGGTTTGAAGGCTCGGCAAATTACTTGATCAAAGCCCCCTGCCGGGATTGCGTCAACCCGGTTATGGATCACCGTCAGGTTTTGAAGGCCCAGCGCGACCTTAGCCTGCGTTAAGAATCTTGTTTTTTTACTGTTTGAGTCAACCAATACAAAGTTTTGATTCGGTAAACAGATCGCCAGCGGAATACCAGGCAAACCCGCACCCGTACCAACATCAATGATTTGATCCCCGGAAACGAACGGCAGAATAACGAGCGAGTCGAGCAGATGGCGAATGACCTGGCCGCGATCGTCTCGTATCGCCGTTAAGTTGAACGCCTTGTTCCAGTGCTGCAGCAATCGAAGATAATTTAAGAAGACAGCTTCTACCGAAAACACATCTAACGAGCAGCTCGACAGCATTTTTTGTTGCGCCGCCGCAAAAGCCTGCAACCCATCCGCTAATTCGGTTTCTAAACTCAAATGGTTGCTACCCGCTTGGCCGGGCCGCCTTTACGTTTTAAATGAACCAACAGCAACGAAACCGCAGCAGGCGTGACGCCAGAGATGCGACCCGCCTGACCGATGTTTTCAGGCTTTACCTGCGCCAGTTTTTGCCTAACCTCATTCGAAAGACCCGAAATCGACGAATAATCGAGATCCAAGGGGATTGCCAACCCTTGCTGCGCCTTGAGCCTCGATATTTCTTGCGTTTGTCGATCGATATAACCTTGATACTTAAACTCAATTTCAACCTGCTCAATAACGTCCAAATCGGGGAGCGGCCGCCCAGCGGCGACTAATAGATCTGGTAAATTGACTTCTGGGCGCTTAATCAATTCCGATAACCGATACTCCTTATGCATCGGCTCACTCAAAACAGCGTCTACGGCGGCATTGCCTGCAAACACCAAAGCCGATTTCACCTCGCCTTTTAGCGATTCAATCGCTTCTTGTTTGATCTCGAAGGCCTGAAACTGCTCATCCGTCAACAGCCCGAATGTCCGAGCTGTCGCGCACAGCCTTTGATCGGCATTGTCTTGCCGAAGAATGAGCCGATATTCTGCTCGGCTGGTAAACATTCTATAAGGCTCTAAGGTTCCAAGGGTGATCAAATCATCAACCAAAACGCCGATATAGGCCTCTGATCGTGCAGGCGACCAGGCTGGGTCACCGCGAGCTTGTAAGACGGCATTAATGCCAGCCAAAATGCCCTGAGCGCCCGCTTCTTCATAACCGGTTGTGCCATTGATCTGGCCCGCAAAAAACAAACCGTTTAAATGCTTGGTTTCCAAAGACGATTTGAGCTCTTTTGGCTCAAAATAATCGTACTCGATTGCATAACCGGGCCGCGTAATGTGCGCGGATTCAAACCCCGGGATACTCCGCAAAAGGTCGACCTGAACATCATAGGGTAAGCTGGTGGAGATCCCATTTGGGTAGAGCTCGTGCGTACTAAGGCCTTCGGGTTCGATGAAAATTTGGTGAGAGGTTTTATCCGAAAAGCGCACGATCTTATCTTCAATGGAGGGACAATACCGCGGCCCGATGCCGTCGATCACACCAGAATACAAAGGCGAACGATCGAGTCCTGCTCGGATAATATCGTGGGTTTTCTCTGTGGTATGGGTAATGTAACAAGGCACTTGATCAGGGTGGCACCCATCGGCAGACCAGAATGACATTTTGGGTGTCGGCTGATCCCCAGGTTGCGGCGTCAGCGTGGTGAAATCGACGCTGCGCGCGTCAACCCGGGGCGGGGTGCCTGTTTTTAACCGACCAACCGAAAAAGGTAGCTCTCTTAACCGGTCCGCCAAACGGTTTGAGGCAGAATCGCCAGCGCGGCCACCACTCTGCTGGTTTAAGCCGACATGAATAATGCCACCTAAAAAAGTGCCCACGGTCAAAATAACTGAGCGGGCCATAAAACGCTGTTGCATTTGGGTCACGACACCCACCACTCGGTCGCCTTCAACAATCAAGTCGTCAACCGATTGCTGAAAAATTCGGAGCTTGGGCTGATTTTCCAGTCGGGCCCGAATAAATTGTTTGTACAGTTGCCGATCTGTTTGCGCTCTTGTGGCTCGCACCGCAGGGCCTTTTCGCGCGTTCAACACCCTGAAATGAATGCCGGCTGCGTCTGCCGCCTCTGCCATCACCCCGCCCAGGGCATCAATTTCTCGCACTAAGTGACTTTTGCCAATCCCGCCAATAGCCGGATTGCAGGACATTTGACCCAAGGTCTCGATATTTTGGGTCACCAGTAGCGTTTCGGCGCCCATGCGCGCAGCCGCCAAGGCCGCTTCGCTGCCGGCATGGCCCCCGCCCACAACAATCACATCAAATGTTTCTTGCAATGCACTACCCTCGAATTAAGAATTGACCCTACTTCAGCCCAATGGGCTTAACGGCGCTCGCCCCGTTATTCTCCGACAACACAATTTTAAAATGACATCTGAGCGCCTACTGACAATCGGTTGCAGCAAGGCTACGACCAGCCAACCCGCATCGCAATGTTAGGACGCTTTGGCTCAGATCCCAAGCCTTACAATGATTGCTTACTTACCGATACAAAAACTGCTGAATATTTTCCCGAGTAGATCATCACTCGTGACTTGCCCAGTGATTTCACCGAGTGCAACCTGAACCTGCTTCAGGTCTTCCGCCACCAATTCTCCTGGTAAACCTGCCAACAAACTCTTTTTCGCCTGGGCCAAATACTGAGCTGCTTCGGTTAAAGCGACGATATGGCGAGTCCTGGCTGAAAATAACGATTCCGAATCATCGCCAACGCCAACCATCCGCTTGATACCGAGTACTAAATGATCCCAGCCAAGACCCGTCTTAGCGGATACCATAAAAATGTGGGGATCCCCCGCCAGTAGTTCCGATAGATCGCGTTGCATCAGATCAGGCAATAAATCCATTTTATTCAACACAACCAATCGCTTTGAAACCGTATCATCCTCAAACAAACCAGCCCGGGCGGCATCCAAGTTCTGCTCAAGCACACTGCGGCTTAGATTCGGAAGCGTCAGATCCAGTGCTGTGACATCAATAATCCATAAACACAAATCCGCCATCAAAGCGGTTTGACGCGAACGTGCTATGCCTTCTTGCTCGATGGCGTCGGCGGCTTCACGAATGCCCGCTGTATCAGCGATTTGGATCGGGTAGCCATCCAACAGTAATTGCTCACGAATCACATCCCGAGTTGTGCCGGGAATCGCCGTCACAATCGCACTGTCTTGACCTGAAAACCGGTTTAAAACACTGGATTTACCGGCATTCGGTGACCCAACGAGCGCAATTGAAAACCCCGCTTGCAGCCTTCGGCCTTGCTCGGCCTGCTTTAAGATTTGTCGCAATTCCGCGTCGATCATGGTTGTTCGCTCAAGCACAAAAGGCTCTGCTAAAAAATCGATCTCCTCTTCCGGAAAATCAATCGACGCCTCGATATAAATTCGAAGCTCAATGACGGATGTCACCAAAGCCTTTACTGCTTTGGAAAAAATACCCGTTAACGATCCTAAAGCACTTTTTGCCGCTTGCTCGGACGCGCTCGCGATCAGGTCGGCCACGCCTTCAAGTTGCACTAAGTCCATCTTATCGTTCAGGAAAGCCCGCTCACTAAACTCGCCAGGCCGCGCCATCCTGGCGCCCATTTCAACACAGGTTTGAATCAGTGTGCTGACCACAATCGGGCCGCCATGGCCTTGAAATTCAACAACGTCTTCGCCTGTAAAAGAGTTTGGGGCTTGAAAATACAAGACCACACCCTGATCAAAGACGGCATCCCCTGACGTCTTGAACGATCGAAAATAAGCCTGCCTAGGTGTACTGATTGGCCCCACGATACTTTGCGCGATGGGGCGAGCGCTTGCGCCCGAGAGCCGCACCACCGAGATACCAGCGTGGCCCGAAGGCGTTGCTTCGGCAACAATCGTCGCAGGCGCGTCGCTAGTATTAGGCTCTGGGTGCGTTTTCAAGCTGGCGCGTAACATAAAGTTGCTGCAACACAGAGAGGATATTGTTGATCAACCAGTACAAAACCAAACCGGATGGGAACCAGAGGAAAAACACTGTGAAAATAATCGGCATAAACTTGAATACTTTGGCCTGAACGGGATCTGGTGGTTCCGGTTGCATCATTTGGGTCAGATACATCGAGATGCCCATTAGAATCGGTAAGACAAAGAAAGGATCCATGACGGACAAGTCATCAATCCAAAGAATAAAAGGTGCATGGCGCAGTTCAACGCTCTCCATAAGGGTCCAATACAGCGCCAAAAACACGGGCATCTGAAGTAAAATCGGAAGGCAGCCGCCCAGTGGGTTGGCGCCTTCCTTTTTATAAAGCTCCATCATCGCTTGGCTAAATTTTTGCTTGTCTTCTCCAAACCGCTCTTTTAGTCGAACCATTTCCGGTTGCAACTTCCGCATCTTAGCCATCGATTTAAAACTTGCTGCAGACAGCGGATACAGCAGGGTTTTGACGCAAACCGTGAGTAAAATAATGGCAAATCCCCAGTTATTCACCAAAGAGTGGATCCACGTGAGCGCCGAAAATAAGGGTTGCGCAATAAACCAAAGAAAACCGTAGTCGACGGTTAAATCAAGGCCTTTAGAAATTTCAGCCAAGGTTGTTTGGTTTTTAGGACCGGCGTAGAAGGATCCGCCCAGTTGTCCACGTCCACCTTGCGCGACCGTTAAAACGCTCGAGGTGAACCCTAAGGTGTACAGGTTTTGCGCTGGCTCATCCGTAACATTTAAAGCACGTGCATAATAACGAACTGAGTCGGATTGCAAGGGGACCCAAGCACTTAAAAAATAGTGTTGAAGGAACGCAATATAACCGCCTGTAAAATCTTGTTGGTAAGGCCCATCTTCTAAGTCCGATAGGTC
>JABGWC010000155.1 GCA_018645765.1 Gammaproteobacteria bacterium
CGTAAATCATTGGCTCATAGGTGCGCCGCCCGCTGGGCAGGATGCCTCGCAGAATGCCTCGCAGAGTGTGCCGCGGGCTTTGATGGCGCCTGAAGCAAGCGACCCCTTGTACTGGGTGGCGCCCATGGATCCCAATTATCGGCGCGATCAGCCTGGTCGCTCGCCGATGGGTATGGCGCTGGTGCCGGTTTACGAAGATGCCGTGAAAACGTCATCCGGTCTTGCCTTGGTTCGGATCTCGCCAGAGGTGATTAATCAATTGGGGGTCCGCACTGCCCCGGTGTCACGGCGACAACTGCAAACGGATCTGGTAACAACCGGCTTCGTCCAATATGACGAGACCAAACTCGCCCACATCCATCCAAGAGTCTCGGGCTGGGTTGAAAAATTGTATGTGACGGCTGCTGGTGATCCGGTTGAAGCCGATATGCCGCTGTACACGTTATATGCACCCGAGCTGGTGAATGCCCAGGAAGAGTTGGTGATTGCCATAAAGCGTGCGAACCCGCCTTTAATCAAGGCGGCAGAAGCGCGCCTTCAGGCGTTACAAGTGCCGGATAGCGCGATTCAAAGCTTGAAAAAAACCTTATCCGTTCGCCAGACCGTTGCGTTTTATGCCGCGCAATCCGGTGTCGTCGATACGCTGAATATTCGGGAGGGTTTTTTTGTCGACCCCGCAACAACGCTGATGAGCATTGGGCAGCTTGAGTCGGTTTGGGTGGGTGTTGATATACCCGAGCGACACGCGGCTTTGGTCCAGACGGGAGATGCCATCACGATGACGCTTGACTATTTCCCAGGTAGGGTCTGGCAGGGTACGGTGAGCTTTATCTATCCGACCCTCGACCGTGAGACTCGCTCGCTTCGTGCTCGGGTGGTGTTGGACAATCGCGACTTGAAATTAAAACCCAATATGTTTGCCAAAGTTGTGATTCATCAGCGCAGCGAGGCCGCGCCAATCGTCATTCCCAAAGATGCTCTGATTCGAACGGGTCAGACTGATCGAGCGGTTCTGGCGCTAGGTGGCGGTCGGTTTCAGTCGGTCGTGGTAACCGTGGGTCAAGTGGATGATCATGGCGCAGAAATCTTAAATGGCTTAAGTCTCGGCGATCAGGTCGTGACCCATGCCCAGTTCCTCATTGACTCGGAATCTAATAAGAGTGCTGATCTTGCGCGGATGAAGGTCGCCTCCCCGGAGAGTCTACCAAGACCTAAAACGGATCACAGCGCGCACCAGGGCGATCATCTGATGCGGGCAACGACGTCAGGCTCGGAAAATTCTGGATTTGCAATTCAGAACGAATCAGAAACAGCTTTGGATTTAAAGGACCTTGATAAAGCCGGTCGCGCTGAACACAACCGGGCCGGCCTCGAAAGCGCGATGCCCAAAATAACAACCGGCCTGCAAGACGCTGATGCCGGCCATGCCGATCATGCTACGCACCCGGGGCAGGGTACACATGATGTACCGACTGCGCCGCAGTCGCCTGAACCGCATCACCACCGGCGCGAAAAAGACGCCGCGCCCTCGCACTCAGATCCTGACGCGTTAAAGGCGCCTGCTGGGAATACTGATGCAACTCAGGATACGAGCGAGCAGGGTCACAGCGCCCAGGCTACTTCGGCCTCGTCAGCGGCCTCGACAGAAAATGGATCCCTGGCTGGCGTTGACCTGCTGGCGCAAACATCGGTCGCACGCGAGCGAACGGGCTTGCGCTCATGATCGTTGCGATTATTCGCTGGTCAATTTTTAACCGGGGGTTGGTGGTGCTGGGTGCTTTGTTGGTTGCCGTGCTTGGCCTCGTGACCCTGAAAGATCTGCCGGTTGATGCCATCCCGGATCTGTCTGATGTACAAGTCATTGTAAAGACGGCTTATCCAGGGCAGGCGCCGGAACTGGTCCAGGACCAGATTACTTATCCCTTAACCACCGCGTTGATGTCCGTGCCGGGCGCCACTGTGGTTCGCGGATATTCCTTCTTTGGCGACTCTTACGTTTATGTCTTGTTTGATGAAGAAACCGATCTGTATTGGGCAAGAAGCCGAGTCCAGGAGTCGCTCAGTCAGGCGGCGGCGAGTTTGCCAACTGGCGCGACACCGCAGCTCGGCCCGGACGCGACAGGCGTTGGCTGGGTTTTCCTGTATGCGCTGATTGATCGCACCGGGCAACTGAATTTAAGCGAACTTCGTGATCTGCAAGATTGGTTTTTAAAATTTGAGTTGCAAGGCCTACCCGGCATCTCAGAAGTGGCAACGGTTGGAGGCATGGTAAAGCAGTATCAGGTGGTGGTTGCGCCCGAAAAACTGCGGGCCTACGGGATGCCGCTGTCGCATATTGAAACCGCGATCAAGCGCTCGAATCAGGAGATCGGGGCCTCGGTTATTGAGATGGCTGAAGCAGAGTACATGGTGCGGGTCACGGGTTATATCGCAAGCATTGAAGATCTGGAAAATATTGCCCTTGGGGTCAATGATCAAGGCACGCCGCAGCGTTTGAAGGATGTCGCAAGCGTACGTTTGGGGCCGGGGCCACGTCGCGCAGTGACCGATTGGAATGGTGAGGGGGAAGCGGTGGGCGGCATTGTGGTGATGCGTGCGGGGGAGAATGCCCAAGCCACCATTGCAGGCGTTAAAACCCGACTGGCGGCTCTGAAACAAGGTTTGCCAGAGGGCGTTGAGGTGGTGACGGTTTACGATCGCTCCGATTTGATTGATCGCGCCATCGCCAACTTGTCCCAGACCTTGGTCGAAGAACTGATCATCGTTGCGCTCGTGTGTTTGGCCTTTTTGTTCCATTTGCGATCGTCTTTAGTTGCGGTCATTAGTTTGCCACTTGGCATTGTCATCGCGCTGTTGATCCTGAAAGCCCAAGGGTTGAATGCCAACATTATGTCGCTCGGCGGCATTGCGATCGCTGTGGGCGCGATGATTGATGGCGCGATCGTGATGATTGAAAATTTGAACAAGCACTTGGAAGACCAAGCACCTTCCACGGAAGATCATTGGTCGATTGTCACTAAGGCGGCCAGCGAAGTCGGCCCCGCTTTGTTCTTCAGCTTGCTCATTATCACGGTGAGTTTTGTCCCGGTGTTTACCCTGGGGGCCGAGGAGGGCAAGCTATTTGGTCCGCTGGCGTACACCAAGACCTATGCGATGGCCGCCGCGGCCGCTTTGACCGTGACGTTGGTGCCGGTGCTGATGGGCTATTTTGTTCGAGGTCGCATTCGGCGTGAGCGGGATAACCCGATTAATCGCTGGATGGCGGCAGGGTATACCCCGTTATTGAAAATGGCATTGAGGTTTCCAATTCCGGTTCTGCTCGGAGCAGTGCTCTTACTCGGCAGCATTTTGGTGCCGCTGCAACACATTGGAAGTGAATTCATGCCGGCGCTTGATGAGGGCGATTTAATGTATATGCCAACCACCTTCCCGGGTATTTCAATCGGCAAGGCACGTGCGTTATTGCAGCAATCTCATAAGTTGATTCGTGAGGTCCCGGAAGTGGTCTCGGTCTATGGCAAGGCTGGGCGCGCCGAAACTGCAACCGATCCGGCGCCGCTTACGATGATCGAAAGTTTTATTCGGCTCAAACCAAAGGATCAGTGGCGTGAAGGATTAACACTTACAGCGCTCAAAAAAGAACTGGATGAACGGGTTCAATTCCCGGGCGTCTCGAATGCCTGGGTGATGCCGATCAAAACTCGGATCGACATGTTGAGCACAGGCGTCAAAACGCCGATCGGAATCAAAATTTCAGGTCCGGAATTATCCGTTATTCAAAGCCTGGGTGCAGAACTAGAGTTCTTGCTTGCAGGGCTTGCCGGGACGACGTCGGTTTACGCTGAGCGGGTGTTGAGCGGACGGTATCTGATGATCGATATTGATCGGATCAAGGCGGCGCGTTATGGCCTCAATGTTGCGGATATCCAAGCAATCGTTGGCAGCGCGGTCGGAGGCGCGGTTGTGGCCGAAACGGTTGAGGGCCAGGCGCGATATCCGATCAGTCTTCGCTACCCGCAAAGCTATCGGGATTCCCCGGAGCATTTGCGCGCACTGCCTTTGATCTTAGGCAATGGCAATCAAATTGTGCTGTCTGATGTGGCGAATGTTCGAATAAGCGATGGCCCTGCGGGCATCAAAAGTGAAAACGGCCGAATCAGCGGGTGGACTTATGTGGAAGCTGATGGCGTTGACCTTGGCGCCTATGTCGCCAGTGCGCAAGCGCTTCTTGATGCGGCGTTGGTGCTGCCGCCCGGGTATGCGGTGAGTTGGTCGGGCCAATATGAGTCTTTAGCGCGATCCAAAGCGCAGCTTCAGGTCATGGTGCCCGTCACGCTGCTCTTGATTGCAATCCTGATTTATCTCAATTTTCGAAATGTGATGGCAGTCTTGATCTTGATGGCCACCCTACCGCTGTCGTTGGTTGGGAGTCTCTGGCTCATTTATTGGCTCGGATTTGATTTTTCGGTCGCGGTGGGGGTGGGCATGATTGCGCTCGCGGGCGTCGCCGCCGAACTGGGTGTGATTATGCTGGTTTACTTAAATCAGGCGCTCGCGCGCTGGCTAGCGTCAAAGGCATCAGATCAAGTCCCGCTGTTGCGCGCGGACCTCCAGCAGGTGGTATTGACCGGTGCTGTGCGGCGTGTCCGGCCGGTCTTAATGACCACCTGTGCCACGATTGCAGGTTTGTTACCGATTCTCTGGAGCACGGGCACGGGTTCTGAAGTGATGCAACGCTTGGCGGCGCCCATGGTGGGCGGCATGTTGAGTGCACTGCTGTTGTCCTTGTTCGTGTTGCCCGTCGTTTTTTATCTCTGGAAAGTAAGGGCTTTGGCGCTGTCGAAGTAAAAAAATTGCCTTCGTTAAAGGGGGCCCACCGGATGCTGCAGCCCGAAGGAGGTTAGACCGTGTGGTTGGCTTGGAGCGGGCTGACTGCTGCGACTTTAAGGCGGTTGCCCGGATTGAGCGTAGCCCTTTTGTCTTTGCGTGGTTTGTTGCCTCTGGCCGTGCGCTCGCCTGCCATGCCCCGGATTAGATTGAAATGGGTTGTGGTACCCGCTCAAACCCGCTGACGGGTCCTCCAGGTGGCGAAAAACAACCAGATGCCTGAAATCGCACTGATAAGGGCCAGGATGGAGAACAGCTTCATCGGAAGGTTGTCGATATTGTCACGTTCCTGCCAGTCCATGATGTGTAGGCCCCACATAAGATCCCAGATTCGCCAGCGCGTAGATCGAACGGCGGTAATCTC
>JABGWC010000070.1 GCA_018645765.1 Gammaproteobacteria bacterium
CACGAAGCCACAACGCGGCACATCTTAAAAGCGCTTCGCGAGCGTCATTATCTTTACCAACTCTTGGATGACGAAAGCTCGGCCCTGATTTTTGATGAATATTTATTGGCTCTGGATCCCAGTAAGAGCTACTTTTCTGCGCAAGATATTCGCGGCTTTGAGCCTTACCGACTCACCCTCGATAATGCCTTACGGCGCGGCGATCTGTCGCCTGCATTTAGTATTTTCAACACTTATCAAACCCAGACGACCCAGCGCCTAACCTGGGTTGTCAGCCAACTCGAGCAAGGCGTTGAGCAGTATCAGTTTGATGTCGATGAAACCTTGGAACTGGATCGGTCCGAGGCGCCTTGGGCTGAGGACGACTCCGCTTTAGATGATCTGTGGCGGCGACGTCTCAAGAATGACGTTTTAAATTTAAAGCTTGCTGACAAAGATCTGGCCGATATTGCGAGTTTATTGCTTAAACGCTACCAAAACCGACTGAATCGAGCGCAACAAACGCGTAGCGACGACGTCTACCAAGTTTTTATCAATGCGTTGGCAAAGACCTATGACCCGCACACCCAATATTTTTCGCCCACCACGGCAGAAAACTTCAACATCAATATGAGTTTGTCGTTAGAGGGTATTGGGGCTGTGCTGTCTATCGAGGACGAATACACGCAAATCGTCAGCCTGGTGCCAGCCGGCCCAGCCGATAAGACCAAAGCGCTCAAACCCAACGACCGGATTACCGCGGTTGGTCAAGGCGATGAAGGCGAAATGGTCGATGTGATCGGGTGGCGGCTGGATGATGTCGTGCAACTCATTCGCGGCAAAAAGGATACCATCGTTCGTTTGGAGGTCTTACCCGCGAACGCCGTTGATGGCTTTTCAAGCAAAGTGATTCCGATTGTTCGGAATAAGGTCGAGCTTGAAGAACAATCCGCGCAATCAGAAATCATTGAGGTGGAAGAATACGGCAATATTCGTCGAATCGGCGTGATTGAAATACCCACCTTTTACGTTGACTTCCAAGCACTGCAAGATGGCGATGAGAATTACCGCAGTACCACACGCGATGTCAAACGGCTTTTGAAAGGCCTCCAGTCAGCACAAGTCGATGCGGTGGTTATTGACTTACGAGACAACGGAGGGGGCTCACTCCAGGAAGCAAAAACCCTAACCGGCCTCTTTATTGATCGCGGTCCAACCGTTCAAATCCGGAGTAAATCTGATCGGGTTGATGTACTCAGTGATCGCGACTATCGCGTTGAATACTCGGGCCCGATTGCCGTCTTGGTCAACCGTTTGAGCGCGTCTGCCTCTGAGATTTTTGCTGGCGCCATTCAAGATTATGGCCGCGGCCTTGTGATCGGTACGCAAACCTTTGGCAAAGGCACGGTGCAAACCCTGCAACCGTTATTGCGCGGCCAACTCAAAATGACCCAAGCCAAATTCTATCGGATCAGCGGTGAGTCAACCCAGCACCGCGGCATTATTCCGGACATCGCTTACCCCGTTGACTATGACCCAGAAACCATTGGGGAAAGCACCCTCGACCGGCCCCTCATCTGGGATAAAATAACGCCTGCTGTGTACCGGCCAAAAGGCGATGTGGTTGGCTTTTTACCCGCCTTGAGTAAACGCCATCAAACTCGGATGCAAACGAATCCAGAGTTTCAATACATCACCTCAGCCTATAACTACCGCCGTGTACGGCGCGAAATCAAAGCGATCTCCCTCAACGAGACGACTCGGCGCGCCGAGCAAGCCATAGCAAAAACCTTCTGGCTGGATCTCACGAATGAAAAGCGTGTCGCCCAAGGCCTGCCCGTCATTGCGGACCTTGAAGAACTAGAAGAAGCAGAGACGCTTGCCTCAGAGGACGCTGTTGTAGACCCCCTGCTCCCGCCTGAAGCCCCGATCTCCGGCGACGCTACAATTGCGAGCGAGGCTGAAAACGCCATTGTCACGCAAGATGGTGCCGTGATTGCCCTAGACCAAGCGAGTCCTACTGCGAGGACTGAAGATGAGAATGCCGTTGCGGGCAATGTTGAGACAGATAAGACGGCTCCCGAGGACGTCCCTGAAGAACCCGATGCCTATGTCGTCGAAGCGGGTCACATCCTCGCGGACCTGATCAGCCTTCGTAATCAGACGGCGAAACAATCCTCAACCGCCGCGCCCAGTTGATTAAACCTGCGTGACGACTTGATCGAACGGCTTTCGCGTAATGTTGGGCACCACCGCGTCCTCTGCCGGATACCCCACCACCAAAAGCAGGAACGGGCGCTCGTTCACAGGGCGGCCCAAAGCGTTTTGTAAAAACCCCATTGGGCTTGGCGTGTGGGTCAAACACGCAAGGCCCGCCTGATGCAATGCACTAATCAGGATCCCCGTCGCGATCCCGACCGATTCTGGCGCGTAGTAATTTTTGGTTTTATCACCTGTCTCATCCTGCGCAAAACGTTCTTGAAAAATGGCAATCAAATAAGGCGCAACCTCCAAAAACGGCTTTTCCGCATCGGTCCCCAAGGGCGCAAGCGCGTCGAGCCAAACTTGTGAGGCCCGGCGTTCATAAAAAGCCTGCTCCTCAGCCTCTGCGGCCATTCGGATATCCCGCTTCTTGGCGGGGTCTGACACCACGACAAAGTGCCAGGGTTGACAGTTGGCGCCGCTGGGCGCGGTGCAGGCTGCCCGCACACAATCCAAAATCACCGATTCAGGCACGAGATCGGTTGAAAAGGCGCGCACGGAGCGCCGTGCTGCCATCGTGACCGCATGTGCCGAGGCAAAGGCACTGGCGTCTTCTGGGTTCCTACGCTTAAAGACCAACGGCACAAAGGTCATAACATACGCTCACTTTCCTGATTGATTTGCACCCACTCACGCGGCACACGGCCTTCGCTAGGGCGGCGATTGCTTAGAGCCCATCCCCCTGCTTATCAACAGGCCTTTTCGAGCGGGTATTGCCCAGGGGCGCTCAGGCAATGTCTCAACGATCCAACTCTACAATGGATCCGAATGCTGTCAAACTCAGGATTGAAAAGAAAGCGGCTTGGAGACGGCTTGCTCGCCCTGCGAACGCTCGTCACACTGCAAGCACTCAACCCTGTTCTTTAATCCGGAAAACAAAATATGTTAAAGCATTTTGCCACAGCCCTGATCGGGGCTGGCATTCTCAGTTTCAGCGGCTCGAATGCCGCCCAAGATATCCAGCTCTTGCCAGCGCCCACAAACCCATTGCAGACCATCGCCATTGGTAGCTGTTTGGACACCGCAAAATCTTTGGCTATTCTGAATGTCATTACCGAGGCCCAACCGGATGTCTTCATCTTTGGCGGCGACAACATTTATGCCGCCGATGAATCGGACGATCCAACGCTGGCGTCCCTCCAGGCGGCCTATCAGGATCTCGCCCGGGCACCCGAGTTTCAAACCCTTGCGCGCAATATCCCAATCTTGGCAACCTGGGATGACCATGACTACGGTTTGAACGACGCCGGCGGGGAGTTTGCGCATCAAGCGCAATCTGAGCGTTTATTTGAGTCTTTCTGGCAAATTGCCCCCGAAGACCCGAGTATCTCTCGGCCGGGTATCTATCGCGCGGTCATGATCGGTGAAGGCGATCAGCGGGTTCAAATCATTTTGCTGGATACCCGGTTTTTTAGGACCGCGCTGAAGACCCCCTGGATACCACCGCTGGTTGGACGTTACATTCCAACCGACGATCCCAAGCAATCAATGCTTGGGGACGCCCAATGGCATTGGTTAACCGAGACCCTCAATGAACCAGCAGCGCTGCGCATTTTGGTGAGCTCGGTGCAGGTGTTAGCCGATGGGCACCAATGGGAAGCCTGGCGCATGCTGCCGCGCGAGCAACAGCGTCTGTTGGCGCTGCTTGGCACGACCACTGGGGAAACAATTATCGTTTCTGGCGATCGTCACTTAGCCGGCTTGTATCAAGCCCAAACGGACGAGACGCAACCTATTTTAGAAATGACCACCTCCTCGCTGAACCTGCCGCTCAGTAAGATTGCGGCGGTGATTACGGAGGAAACAGGCTCAACCCTGCTCGATTCGGCATTTTATGAGGCGAATTTTGGTTGGATTGCGATCGACTGGGCCACTCGAATCGCTCAAATCGAGATCCGAAATGAGCAGAACAAGCCGGTGCGACAGCGCGCCGTGTCCTTTTGAGCCTGACGCTGCAATCAAAACCAAACCAAAGGCCATGCACGTTGCCTAATCAGCAGATCTAGATCGTCAATACACCTAACCAGGCTTTCTTGATTAAACGCGCTGACCCAACCCTTGAGCGAGATAAAGCATCAACTCACAAGACACCAACGACGCCGCAGGCCCTTTGATGGGTTCAGACGAAAAACCAAACCGGGTGGCGCTGGTTGCTGCCCATTCGACGCGGCTGACGGACGAATTTTTATCCGCCCAATTGGGGCGCCCGGTCACGCTCACCGCCATTGAGCCCCTGACTGATGGCCATATGGCACAGGTGCTGCGGTTATGGTTTACCGCCACAGGTGAAGGCCCGAACCCAGTTCAGACAGAAACGGTGATTTACA
>JABGWC010000214.1 GCA_018645765.1 Gammaproteobacteria bacterium
AACCACACTCCAAGACGGTCGAATGATCTTCAACGGCGCCATCTTCAGATCGGACTACGATGATAAGCAAGAATCAATTTTGATTCCGGTCGATCTCTCAAACGTTGCAACGGTTGTACGAAATGCCTCGTCTCTCGAGATGACGGGCCTTGAGTTGGAAGTTATATATCAGATGACCGAGTCTTGGAACACGATGATCACGTACGGTTATTTGAAGTCTGAGTATGCCAATTATCTTGCTGATCTGAACGGTGATAATGTGATCACAGACAACTCCGCTTTAGTGCCACGTAATACGCCTGAGAACACGCTTGGGATAACGGCAGCCTACACAACACAAGTTGGAAACGGTGATCTTAAAGCAAGATTGTCCTATCGTTATCGAGGTGAGATGGAATCTAATTCATCGAATGACCCATTAGGGCATCTCGATAGCATCACGAATCTGAACGGGAATATCACCTACGATATGGAAAACTACAGCATCTCGATCTGGGGTCGAAACATGACTGACCAAAGAGAAGAGCGCTGGGCGACGATTGGCGGCCTAACCTCTCGCGGCTGGTGGAATGAGCCTGCTACTTATGGGGTCACGTTGTCGGCTTCTTTTTAAGAAGCTTTCGACATCGGAAATAGGAAAAAGGGCGCTTCAAGCGCCCTTTTTTTTGGTGAGATTGCCTCTCTTAAAAGGGCTATCGGTCGGGCGCGATGGGCACAGCTTTAGACTGTGCACGATACGCCGAACGGCAGAGAATTTTAACGTTGACCTGGTCTTATTGGGATCCAAACGTTGCGCTTTAAAGGGGCGCCTCAAACTATGCGCATATGCGCAAAAGTCGCAGCCATTGATGATTCGTTGGGTCGTTTTGATCCTAACGCAGAGGGTTCCTCGCTGCGGGTATAGTGTCTA
Organism: Gammaproteobacteria bacterium; assembly: GCA_018645765.1. GTDB lineage: Bacteria > Pseudomonadota > Gammaproteobacteria > Pseudomonadales > Azotimanducaceae > UBA9926. The sequence goes on from JABGWC010000214.1 coordinate 911, forward strand.
AATCAAATTAGCCCTACACTGAGCGGGTATTTTTTATGGAAAATTTTATGACCGCGACAGAACAAGATCTAGCTGATATTCAAGCCCGCCTTTTGACCTTTATGGATCAGCATATTTATCCGAATGAGCAGTGCTATCACGATCAACTTAATGGGCTCTCAGATCGCTTCTCGACAGTGCCCTTAATGGAAGAGCTTAAAGTCTTAGCTAAAGCCGCAGGGTTATGGAACCTTTGGATGCCCGCGGATCATGGCGGCTTGACCAATGAGCAGTACAGTCCGCTCGCCGAAATTATGGGCCGCGTGCTTTGGTCACCAGAGGTGTTCAATTGCAACGCCCCGGATACCGGCAACATGGAAGTGTTCATGAAGTATGGCACCGAGGCCCAAAAAGAGCAGTGGCTGAAGCCGCTCTTGGACGGTGAGATTCGATCGTCTTACGCCATGACCGAGCCTGATGTCGCGTCAAGTGATGCCACCAATGTTCGAACGCGAATCGAGCGTGACGGCGAAGATTACGTCATTAACGGGCGCAAATGGTTTATCACCAATGCGCCGTACGAGCGTACCAAGATCTTAATCGTCATGGGCAAGTCTGACCCGGATAACCCCAACCGGCATCTTCAGCAAAGCCAAATACTTGTGCCCAAAGACACGCCTGGGCTGACTGTCATTAGACCATTGACGACCCTTGGTTATGATGATGCGCCTTTGGGTCATGCTGAATTGTTATTTGAGAATGTCCGGGTGCCCAAAGAGAATATCCTCCTTGGTGAGGGCCGAGGGTTTGAAATCTCCCAGGGCCGGCTTGGGCCGGGACGCATTCATCACTGCATGCGTCTGATTGGGTGTGCGCAGCGGGCTTTGGAACTGGCTTGCCAGCGCGCAACGCGGCGGGAGACTTTTGGGCGGATGTTGGCGGATCATCAATCGGTGCTTGAGGATTTAGCGAAGTCGTTTAGTGAAATCGAGCAAGCAAGGCTGTTGACCCTGAAAACGGCGCGGCGGGTGGATGAACTGGGCGCTAAGGATGCTCGGGACTATATTGCTGCGGCGAAAATCACAGTGCCCCTAATGGCGCAGACCGTCATTGATCGTTGTATGCAGATTCACGGCGCCGGGGGGTTAACGGCGGACTATCCGATGGCCGAAGCCTTTAATTACGCTCGCTGGTGTCGGCAGGCCGACGGTCCGGACCAAGTGCATATGATGGCTCTGGGCAAGCAGGTCATTAAACGATTTTCGGCCTAGGCGCAGGTTGGTAGATTGCCGGGTTTCGGCCTAAAAATCGTGCTCGCGGAGTTCTGGCGAGGCGCTTCGCATTAGCCTTGCGCTTTTTTAGGCGTGACCCGAAGTGACTTGGCCGCCGCCGCGCATCGCGCTGATTGAGCGGATCGGGTGGAGGCTGCGTTAGGCAGAGGGCATTTTAAGATCGATTGTTCAATAAATTACGTACTCGTAAGAGCGAGATCAGGTAGGCGGGCGTGCGGCAAATTAGCAAGGTGTCAAAAGCGATAGCTTTGGGATAGCAGACAATGTTGTTGCGTACCAACGCTGATGGTGCATTCGCTGCGTGAACAATAGAGAAACCAAATCTAAAAAAGGCGTGCTGCCATGAAAAAGCGAAGGGTTGGCCCCCGCGTTATGCTGGTTTTGTTGACCCTGGTAGCCCTCGGTGCGTGGCTGTATCAGGGTGACCTTCCGGCGGAGGCGGTGGATGCAAAATACACCAGTCCCGCCTCCCAATTTCTGACGTTGGACGACGGCGCGCGGATCCATTTCAGAGATGAGGGCAACCGCACGGGGCTGCCGATTGTTCTGATTCATGGCAGCATGGCCTCGCTGCATACTTGGACGCCTTGGGTCGAGCGTCTGGGCAAGACATATCGGATTATCACCCTTGATTTGCCGGCGCATGGCTTAACCGGCGCGGTGCCCAGCGGCGATTACAGCGGTGCTGCTCAGCTACGAGTTGTACAGGCCGTCACAACGCACCTAAACCTAGACGCGTTTGTTTTGGGCGGGAACTCAATGGGCGGCGGCGTGTCGTGGCGGTACGCACTTAAACATCCCGATTCGGTCTTAGCACTCATATTGGTTGATGCGACGGGTCCTTCGGCTTGGTATCGAGTGCGTCGCGACGCAAAGCCTGATCAGGAATCGCCGCTCGCTTTTAAGCTCCTCAGGCAACCTTGGTTTCGGGCAATCGCG
>JABGWC010000180.1 GCA_018645765.1 Gammaproteobacteria bacterium
ATTCCCGAATGCCGATCCAAGCCCGCGTCGCGATACATTTCATCCACCGGATGGTGACCGTTGCCATAAGACAACCCAGCGGTATGACTCAAAATGTGCCGAAAGGTGACGGGCGATGAGAGGGACTCAAAGGTTTTCTCCCGACGTGCCCCACTCCCTGTGAAGACCTTCATATCCCGCCACTCCGGGATCACTCGTGAAATCGGGTCATTGAGTTGAAACAGTCCCCGCTCGTATAACTGCATAAGCGCCACCGACGTCACCGGCTTGCTCATTGAATAGATGCGGAAAATCGTATCGTCCTGAACGGGCGTTTGTGCATCGAGATCTGCGTGACCCAGCGAGGAGAAGTAACCGATCACACCTTTGCGCGCAACCAAGGTCTGACAGCCTGGTAATTTTCCCGTATCAATAAAATTGCGTTGCAGGTGATCCGTAATGCGCTCGAGACGAGACTTTGATAATCCCGCAGCCATCGGATTAATCTCCATTGCCTTTTCTCCTCAACCGACTTCTCTGCTTTAACCACGAAGATAGCACAGGACTTGCTCGCTCGGGTGGGTTCGCTCTGGAAGAAACACTGCTTTATTACGATTCGAATCCGTTTTTTGCTAAACTCTCGGTCCGAAACGCCAGACCATCCCAGCTGATTGGGATAGCAGAACCCGTGTGACTGAGGAGCCCAGCGTTCATGAGGAATTCAACCGCTGTCGATGACCATCAAAATCTGGCGAGTAAAACCTACCTCAGCAAAGCGATCGACGTCTTTAGTGAACACGACTTACACCAGCTCTTAATTCATTGTCGCCGCAACAATGCCGCCGCCTCTGTGACGGGTGCCCTTTTGTATCACAACGGCTACTTTATGCAGTTAATTGAAGGTCCGCTTGGTGCCATCACCTCGATCTACGATCATATTCAAGCCGACTCGCGACATGAGATACTAAGTGTCTTGTTTGAGGACGAAATCAGCGCACGCTTTTTCCCAGATTGGACCATGGGCTACCGCGCGGCAGCGGGCATGCCCTTCGAACCGCTCGATACGATTTACGAAACCGCGAAAGTCTCAACAACCCGATTTCCAATCAACGATTTTCTACTCATGTTCGGCGAATAGAATTAAGAAGGCCGGCCCCTCAACCACCAAAGCGGTAACGCAGTTTCACCACCAGACTGCTCACCACTGGGTCTTGGAACGCATCGCTGAGCAAGTCTCCAAAAGCATCTGCTTCGGTTGGGGGCAGTTGATTCCCTCGGTTGTAAACCACATAGAAGTCGGTCAGGGGCGCAATTTCCCAGCGATATCGCACTTGCGTTGTCAAAAGGCTCACCGTGAAGTCTCGAGGTCCAGCCGTCCCAGCTCGACGCTGTAGCGCGCCATCGACACTGGGGATTCGGTAAGCTTGCCGTTCGTAAGCCTTGACCCCCGCCCATTGGAAACTGAATTTGATTTGATGGTCTGCGGCCAAAAACCAATTCAAATCAAAGCTTGGTTGCAAATCGATGGCATCGAACGCGCCAAACTCGCGTCCGCCTTGGTAGACCACCCAGCCGGTTCGCCGCTTGTACGCGAAATCAAGGTCAAAATAGAGACTGTCCGATAACCGAGCGGTGACCCCTGCGGTTAGCCTGAGCGTCCAGTCGCCAAGGTCTTCCTGCAGGCCGCCAATGCTGGTTGAGAAACTCAGTGACCGGCTCGCATCGGTTGCCCATAAAGCGTTGAGCCAGATTCGATCCGAGGTTTTATACGCGCCATTGCCTCGACTATTTCGATCTTCATACCGGCTCGGCAAATAAGCCATCGCCGATCGAATGGTATTACGGCCCTTCAAGACCAACGTATTTCGCCAAAAGACGCCCTGATCGACAACCTGTCCTGCCGTGAGGTTCTCTTGGTGCCGAAAAATAAGCGTCCCCCGTGCGGCCTGAAACCAACGACCGGGCTTTGGATATGCATAACTTAAAAGGTACTGACCCCCGCGGTAGTTATTGCGCCGTAGAAAGCCCAGATCATTGACGTTGACCTTTGAATCAAAATATTCGAATTCGAATTTATGCTGAATCGCAGAACTCGCGGCATAGCGCACATCAAGAATCCCGCCGCGGCCGGTTTCCCCGGCACGATCACTTTGAACCAACTGCATATCCACCCCGAATAGCCCGCTGCCCAAACCATAGTGCAGGTCCAGGCCCTGCACAGAGGCCTTATAACGTGGTCCAGTGACCTGGGTACCCAGATAACCCAATCCCAAGCGGTTCTCATCCTTGTGCTCATAGAGGAGTCTCAAAACGCTGAAATCACGACCGGCATCCATGATCTGCTGATCGCGGCCTAAGGCATCCGTTGCCCGCCAGGAGACCTCATCTTCAATGGCGGTCATCGCGCCATAGCGAAAGCCATTGGCGCCGCCGGTAAGCTTCACCGCACCCAGTAAGTTCGTGGGTAAATTCCGCTCACCGCGAGC
>JABGWC010000010.1 GCA_018645765.1 Gammaproteobacteria bacterium
ATGCCCAGAGCACGATCCTGACTGCTGGCGGTCAATAAATTCTGATCGGCATCCATATGCAAAATGGCCTGATCTAAGGCGCCTGAAATCTGGTTAATGGTCTGCTTTATCATTTGAACCGCAATAGGCGGTTGCGCCGCATAGGCGTCGGCCAACCCAAGCACCCTAGGCATCAGTTGTTCTTCCGGCACGGCCTCATCCCAAAGCCCCCAGCTTAAAAGGGTTTGCGCATCCAATCGTTCCCCCAACATAATCATTCGCTTTGCCCGTGCGGGCCCGACCAAACGCGTGCAGAGCCCAACAGATTGCCACATTAAATTCATGCCCAGGTTCACTTCTGGGTAGCCGCCTACCGCAGTATCGGCGGCAATTCTGAAATCGCAGGCGGTTGGGATACAAAGCCCGCCCCCCAAAGCCGCACCGTGCACCGCCGCAATAGTCACTTGCGGGATATCAATAATGGCGCGCAGCATGCGGCCGCCAAGTTGCGCGTCCCGCCTTCGCTGAACCAAAGACGCGTCTGAGGCAGGCGCTTTCAAATCGGCACCGGCACAGAAATGACGTCCCGCGCCGCGTATCACGAGCACTCTGGCGGGGTCGTTGAGCATCGATCGACCAAAGGCTTCAATGGCCAACATTAGCGCTGAGTTAAGCGCATTGAGCGCCTCCGGACGGTTTAAGGTTAAGATTAAAACATCATTCGAACGCTGGGTTGTTAACACGTCTTCAGCCATCATTTTCCTCCAACTCCTGAGGTTTTAAGAAACTCTCGAGCGAGCGATTCAAATCGTCAAAATTGCGTTTCGCGATCCTAAAGTCAAATCGAGCGAGCGCCTCACGACTCGGGCCTAACACCTGATCCAGTGCCGGTGACCGCAGCGGCTCAACCGCCTGCGACTGAGGCGTCTTATCCAGCGGCTCTGAATGACCCACCTCATCCGCCTCTACCACGATGCGTAACCAATGGCTTTTATCTGCTGCCACTGTTTTCAAGATCAATCGGTGGCTCGAAGTCAAGTGATACACCGCAGCGCCAGCCCCCACCCAGCGCGCCGGATCATGCAGCGCAATGTCTATTAGGCGCAGCTGTCCAACCGTTGTCGCAAGTGGCGTCAGCACCGTTTCATAACGTAGCGCTCGTCCTTCCGGGGTCGCGGCTAAAACCCAGTTATCGCGCTCATCCCGAACGACCCGATAATTCGCCTCACCGGGGTTGCTCAATTCAATTGACTCGATTATCGGATTGTTAATCGTCAGCAGATTGGGTGCGAGCCAATCCGCCGCCGCGCCACTCACCTCAAGCGCCTGATCCATAAGCCAAACTTGATCATCGGATTGAAACCTGACAAATGTTCCCTGCCGAGTGCTGGCTTGTTGGCCGATCACAACAGGCTTCAATAGGGTGTCACCTTGAAACATCAAAACCGATGCTGAATCACTCGAGTCTTCTACCAAACCCAACGCAGCATGGTGTTTCGACAATGTGGTCTTTTTCTCGATCAGGCGCGCCTTGCCCAGCTGATCAAGCAACTGAAATAATTGCTTGTCATTGACCGGGTAATTGAATCGTTGGGCAACGACCCACACCCCATTGTCTAAGACAAGGTCAACGCCATCGCCGGCCTTAGATAGGCGAAGCCCAGTCACCAATGGCAGGCTTTCCAAAAATCCGGGGTACAACCAACGCATGACAGGCGTCTCAAATCGTTGTCGTTGGTCCACGACAACCGCAACCCCCATTCCGAGTAACAAACCCAATATTAGAACCTTATTCCGCATCGGCAAGCGCCTGTCTCCGAACCCTTCGAAGCCCCACGTAGAGTCCGAGCAACACCGTCAGTAAAACCGGCATGACGGCGATATTGATCAGCTTTAGGTTGGCCCCCAAACCCTGAATATCTCGATCCAAACCATGACGAACCTCTCTTAACTGCTTTCGAATCCTCAATTTTTGATCTTGAAACGCCTCGAGCGCCAAGGCCTGCTCCGGACTTAAGGTCAGCAAGCCATCCGTCGTCTTCTGTGCTTCAAGCTCAAGTAAACGTTGCTCTGTCTCTGCCAGCTCAACCTGCAACAACGCGGCGCTCTGTGAATAACGCGCCTCAGCCTCGCGTTTTAAATCCTGAACCACATCAAAAGGACGCGTGTAGCGGCCTCGACTTCGAATGCTGATTAAATCAGCACTGCCGGCAAGATGTTCTACTGAATTCACCAAAAAACTCCCATTGTCCGCCCATGCGGTCGCGACGGGCTCGCCAAAAAAGTTCTGAACCTGTACCCAGAGTCGGTCTGACAATACATCGGTGTCGCTCACCAAAATAAGATTGATCCCGACCGGCGCCGCGCCTGCAGCCGGGTCCGCGAGGACCTCTGAGGCTGGTAAGACACCGCTGAGTGCAACCGCGATCGAAATCGCCTCACTTCCGGGCACAAACGTTTTCTGAAGGTCGCTTGGATCCTGCAAAAACTGGAACTGCGCCGCATCCATGCCGCCAGCATAATTTGACGAGGATAATAGCGGCGTCACCGCAAGCTTTGCCTCAAACACATCAATCAGACCTGCGCTTGCAACATTAATGCTTTCCAAACTGGCCGTTGGGACCTCCAAAGGATTTAATTCTGTCGGACCCAAGCCCAATATACCCAAGTGGCGGGTAGCCGCGCCGTTTTGTCCTGTAACACTGAGCGCTAATTGCGCGTCACCGAGAATCTGCTCGGCGCGGAGTGCAACACCCCAATCCTCGGTCAACCAATTCAAATCGGAGGCTTGGCCTTGGGGCAAGGTCGGCATCATTGGCGACGGTGCTGCCTGATCCATCTCCGCCAAGGGATCAACAAACGCAATGATCGCGCCCTCCCGCATCAAGAACGCTCGAATGGATGCCTGTAGCGTATCGGACACGCTTTTAGGATGAATCATTAACAAAAGGCTGACGTCTGGATCAATGCGCTCGGCATCCGCGGCAATATCAACAACCTCAAAGTTGCGTTCTAGCTCACTCAGGGCTTGCCAGCCTGGTTCTGATCTAAAGGTTTCAGGGTTGACTCGATCCCGAACGGGTAGGGAGGAAATCAGACCAATTTTCGGCTTTTCTATCTGAATCAGCCTGAACAGAAGTTGGCTTATTTCATATTCTAAAAAGGTTTCCCGATCCGGCTGAAAAAAACCAATCACTTCCGTGTTGTCCAGCGCATTGCTACCGACCAATCCAAAATACAATCCCTCACCAGCGCTACCGACTGGGACCTTTTGCAGACCAAACCCATCCGCTTGATCCTCCGCCTCAGAAAAAGGCATTGGGTCGATCTGGGTCAAGATCAAATTACCATCGCTTACTGACACGTACTCATCCAGCAGCGCCTCAACTCGGTCGGCATAGGTTCTCAGTTGTGTTAATTCGCGACTGCTCTCTTCAGAAAAAAAGTAGTACAAATGAATGGGTTCTTCAATTGATTCAATGATGCGCTGGCTGCCGCTGGATAAGGTAAACAGCTTGTGTTCGGTCATATCCAAACGAAGCCCTTTGAGGAATGCGCTGCTAAATAAGAGCACGACCGCAAACACCAAAACCGCGACCACCGCGCTAAATAACTGTTTTAAATTTGAGTTCATAAGCCCTCCTTAATCTGCTGACTTGGCTTGCAGCACCAGCCGCGTTAAGGACAACCAAAGCCCGATCATCGCGACAAAATAAATGACATCTGTCAACGCGAAGACGCCTTTTGAGATCGCCATAAAATGCGCAATGATGCTGAGACCGGCAATCAGATCCAGGATCAAAGCCGGCACCCAATCTTGGAAAAAGTTGAGCACCAACGGGAAACCCGCTAGCACCAACAGTAAACAGACCGTACCGGTCAGAATAAAGGCAACGATCTGGCTTTTTGTTAGCGCGGAGAGGCAGCACCCCACTGCCAAAAAAGCGCCGGCCATAAACCAACTGCCAACGTAGCTTGCAGCGATCGCACCATTATCAGGCTCTCCCAAGTAGTTAACCGACAGCCATAGCGGAAAGGTGCCCAGCAGCGAAAGCCCTGTAAACAGCCAGGCGGCCAAAAACTTGCCGAGGATTGCATCCCACAACGTGATCGGCAAGGTCAGCAACAGTTCAATCGAACCCGATGCCCGCTCCTCCGACCACAACCGCATGGAGACCGCCGGGACCAAAAACAGGTACAGCCAAGGATGGAAGTTGAAAAAAGGCAGCAAGTCAGCTTGGCCGCGTTCATAAAACTGGCCGAGGTAAAACGTAAAGGCGCTCGATAAAACCAAAAACACCAAGATAAAGACATAGGCGACCGGCGTCGTAAAGTAACTGGCGAATTCGCGGTTTAAAATAATGGTGATG
>JABGWC010000009.1 GCA_018645765.1 Gammaproteobacteria bacterium
AACGAGCCCCAACACACTAATGAGCGGGTAGGCATCGGCTGCATCCAAGACCCCATCATTATCATCATCGAGATCCGCATTGTTACCAGTCCCATCGCCATCGGTATCGAAGGCTTCCTGCGGGTTAGTCACAAAGACATCAGCGTTATCGCCGACGCCATCCCCATCGGCGTCTCGGGCTTCGCTTACATTGGTCGGGAACGCATCCGACGCGTCCACAACGCCATCATTATCATCATCTGGGTCAGCGTTATCGCCTCGACCATCACCGTCGGTATCGAGGGTTTCCAAGGGATCAAAAGGAAAGGCATCCTCGGCATCAGGGGTCGCATCATTATCATCGTCAAAGTCAGCGTTGTTACCAATGCCGTCGCCATCGGCATCTTCGATTTCCGTGTCATCGAGTGGAAACGCATCCGCCGCATCGGCCACACCATCACCGTCGTCGTCTGGATCCAGACCATCCCCAATGCCGTCCCCATCTGTATCTAAGGTCTCGGTTGCATCGGTCGGTAACGCATCATCGGCATCAAGGATGCCATCATTATCGTCATCCGGATCCGCAGCATTACCCAAACCATCCCCATCTGTGTCGAGGAACTCTGCCCGGTCTAGCGGAAAGGCATCGATAGTGTCCTCAACGCCATCACCGTCATCGTCTAAATCGAGATTATCGCCAAGGCCATCGCCATCCGTGTCGAGTTGCTCGGCGGCCTCAAAGGGCCGGCCGTCTGCGTTGTCGCCGACGCCGTCCAAGTCGCTGTCGGCAGATTCCGTTGGGTCATAGGGAAACTCATCAAGCAAATCCACAACGCCATCATTGTCGTCATCCTGATCGAGCGCATCGCCAACGCCGTCACCATCGCTGTCGAGGGTCTCAGCCGGGTCGAGCGGGAAGGCATCGAGCGCGTCGCCAACGCCGTCGCCATCGCTATCTTGAGACGCCCTTGGGTCGAGCGGCAAGGCGTCGAGTCCATCAGGCACCTGGTCACCATCATCATCGTCGTCCGCGGCATCACCAATGCCGTCGCCATCGGTATCTAATTGCTCATTGGGGTCCATTGGAAAGACATCCCGGCCGTCGGCTATGCCGTCGCCATCACTGTCCTTTGATTCAGACGCGTCCGTCGGAAACGCGTCCAGCTCGTCCCGCACCTGGTCACCATCATCATCGGTGTCTTCGTTGTCACCCAGTCCATCAGCATCGGTATCCAACTGCTCACTTTGATCCCGCGGGAAGGCGTCAACCTCATCGTCCGCGCCGTCTCCATCATTATCAAGATCAAAAACATCCGGGCGCCCATCTTGATCAAAGTCGATTGGCGTCGAGGCAAGGTCATTAGGCAATAGCACTTCCAGATTCGTCGCTGCCTCGAATTCTTGCTCGTTGACGGTATCTTCGATGAGCTCTGCTGTCGCGGCAACGAGCTGATTACTGGCCGCCCCCAAAATCTCTTGAGCGTCGCGCCCAGCTGGGTCGACCCGAGTATCAGACAATAGCTTATTCAGCTTTGAGAGCACCCCTCCCACTCTTCTAAGTTTTTCTGGGGTATAGCGCCTCGTTACGCTAGATGTCTGAGCAACCGAGACCAACATCGCCTCAAGCGCCGCCGGCTCTGTAAGTCCGCGCGGACCATCCTTCAAAAGCTGAAGGGCAACATTATTGGCGAGCTCAAGCGATTCTTCTGCGCTCAATATTGACTCGTTCGGTGATAACACAGCAGCGCCGGTTGTGAGCACCAGATTGACCTTCAGGTTGGTCCGCTCAATGCTCGCAGATCCTGCCGTATCGGGCTCATACTCTTCCCAAAATTCACCGGGTGTCGAAACAACGGCTTTTGAGCGTAAACCCAACTGTTTGAGCAGCCTGGTCCGTTGATCTTGTTTCAAAGTGAACAACAGCAGCGAGATGGGGGTCAGCCGAATCTGCTCGATGACCGGATCCGCAGGCAACCTCGAAAACAAAGCGAATTGCGCCGCGTTGTCTGCGCCCGTCGAAAACCCGCCCTGACTGTACAGAACCTGACTTTTATTTTTGGTGGTCGCCTGACGCCTTACCCTGAAATAGCCTTCAATGTCGGCCTCGACTGCCTCGGCAGACTCGGGTCCATCTGACTTCTCGGCGACACCGGGTACAGCCGACTTTAAACCAAAGTTTTGATCCAACACGATGGTCGCGAGCTTTAACGTTGGCGGCGCTGCCAAACCCAGAACGGCGTCAACAACGGTCACCGTTAATGCCGCATTCGTGGATCCTGCAGCGTCCGAGGCCACAACTAAGAGCTCGTATTGATTATCTGAATCAGCGTCCACCGGTTTGATGAAGCGAGGGGCTTGTGAGAAGCGGATGTCACCATTGCTCGATATGGTAAATTGCTGGGCGTCTGTGCCGCTCAAACTGAGCTTAATCGTGTCCCCATCGGCATCGCTTGCTGCGGCTGATGCAACAATAGCGGCATCACCGGACAAGAACTCGACCGTCGCCGACACCGATACCTCGGGCAGCCGATTGCTGGCAACTGGCGTCGCATCCGCGCCCGAGGCGGGATCCCCTGGGTTTTGACCGCAGGCCTGCACGATCAAGAGCAGGCTTAGATAACTACAGACTCTAAACAAGAAACAACCAATTGGAGAGCGCTTAGAGAGGTTATCGGTTTTCTAGCCCAGAGCTTTAGGCGTTTTGGAAGATTCATGCGCTTTATTTTGGCGCTTTTTATGGAAGTTCTGAGTGCGGCTGAAGTCGCTCTTCAACCATTTAGTCATCGATTCACCAGCGCGGCACTTTTATCCGTAAAAGCGCTTCAATCTACTGTATGAAACCCTAAATCATCCAACCATGAGAGCCATTGCTGCGGCCAAACCCTAGCGTAGACCTCATCTTGTGCCAAAGCGCTGCCATGCTGCCCTTCCGGATACAGATGGGTTTCAACGGGCACGCCCGCAGCCAACAGCGCTTGCTCGTACGCTACCGAGTTTTCGAACGGCACGACCGGGTCGGTCTTGGCGGTCCAGATAAACGCTGGCGGCGTGGCCGGGGTGACTTGCAGCTCGGCGCTCAGCAAGTCAATGAGTGCGGGCTCGGGCGCATCGCCCAGCAAGTTCGCTCTAACGCCAGCCTGCAGGGGGTCCGAGAAACTTACAATTGCATAAGCCAAAACCGAGAAGTCAGGCCGACTGCTCTGCTGCCGTAACGGGTCCGGGCTGGCGACATCACCTTCGTCATACAAGGTCGATGCAAGCGCCGCCAGGTGACCACCTGCTGAAAAGCCCATGATACCTAGGCGTTTTGGGTCGATATTGTAAAGGTCTGCATTGCGGCGTAAAAACTGCAGGGCCATCTGAGTATCATCCAAGGGCGCCGGATACTGCTTTAACCGGTAATTCAAAACAAATGCCGCAATGCCCTGTGTGTTCAACCATTCGGCAATGTCCATGCCCTCGTATTGCTCGGACCGAAAAAAATAGCCCCCGCCCGGCAAAATGAGTACCGCAGCGGACGGCGTCGCAGCCACTATCGGGTAAGATAAGAAATACGGCCCTGCTTCTAAAAAAGCGTTGTAAAACCTTGAAAATGGCCAAGGCCATACTGTGTCTGCGGCGTTGACCTTTTCAGATTCAGCGATCGGTAAATAGACCATTCTGGCTTGATAGGCCGGTCCCCGTTCTGGGAAGTGTCCGCTCGCGAACTGCCAGCCCGCCACCACACACACCGCAACCAGCAGCAGGACGACCCCCGAGATAATTTTGAGAATTCGCATCGCCGAAAAAGTCCTTGTCATTGGCCGGCCACTGATCGGTGCAAGATCATTGGTTAACCAACCTTACAGGAATTGAGCCCCTGAAACGCCAGCAGAAACGCCTTTCGCGTCAATCACATGGTCTAGTACTGAATCAACGCGCTAACGAGGGTCCCCGGAATACACGACACTTGGTGCCACACGCCAAACCATCCCACCAACGTCGTCGGCCACTAAAATATCGCCACGTTGATCCACCACAACCCCAACCGGCCGCCCCATAGCCCGACCCTTATCGTCTAAGAACCCTGTCAGGATGTGCCGCGGCGCGCCAGTAGGTTGACCGGCCTCGTTGAACGGCACGAAGAGTACTTGGTAGCCGCTTTTGGGTTCGCGATTCCAGGATCCGTGCTGCCCGATAATGGCGCCATTCTTGAAAACGGGTATTGCGTCAAGGGCATAAAACGCCAATCCCAATGAAGCCGTGTGCGCACCCAAAGCATAGGCTGGGATTCGTACCTTGGGGTTTTGCGCTCCAGTTTGTTGCCCAGTATTCCCTGATGGGTTGTTGCCTCCGTCGGCGGCTTCAAACCAATCTTCAGGAACTCTTGGATCCCGGAGCACGCCCCAGTACCGCGTGGGCCAGCCATAATCGTCTCCCCGCGCGACTTCCGCCAGATAGTCTGGCACCAGGTCGTCGCCCAACTGATCGCGCTCATTGACGGCTGTCCAAAGCGCGCCCGTTTTTGGGTTCAGGGCCATCCCGACTGGATTTCGAAGGCCGCGCGCATAGATCTCAGCGCCAAAAGTCTCTAGATCGACCGACCAGATCGCGGCCCGACCTGCTTCCTGCATCGGCCCCAACTCTCCGATATTCGAGTTCGAGCCAACCGCGACAAACAATCTGTTTGACTCAACATCCAAAAGCAGGTTCTTGGTCCAGTGGCTGTTTGGCGCCTGGGCAGGCAGAGCAAGCACCGCCCGCCCAGGGGTATCAATCTGCGTACGGCCCTCGACATAATCAAAGGCGAGCACGGCGTCGGTGTTCGCGACAAACAACACCTCATCGTGCAGCGCCATACCGAAAGGAGAATTCAGGTTTTCGATGAACGCAACCTTTAGGTCGGCGACCCCGTCGCCATCGACATCTCGTAGCAACGTAATCCGATTGGCCGATGGCAGGCCTGACCCCGCGAACTGCATCACCCGTTTTGCAATCCAGGCCATGATCCCGCCACGAGCAGTCCCTTTATCCGGGGCATCGGATTCGGCGACCAGCACATCTCCATTGGGCAGCACGAGCAGCCAACGCGGATGATCGAGCCCTGCGGCAAACTGGGCAACCTTGAAACCTTCAGCAGGCTTCGGTGACCGGCCCTGTGGCCAGCCCACCGCCTTTGCCGGTTTAACCTTCGGTAGGGTTTGCGGCGCCGGCGCAGGAAGGAGCGGTTTGACGCCCCAACCGAACTCACTGGTGATGACGGTCTGTGAAGCGACTTCGTCAGCCGGCCCGCGGCTGGTTACACTGTTTACCGCGCAACCCGTCGTTAACAGCCATAAAAAACCGACCCCAACCAGGGTTACGGCTTTCATAGGTCACCCCTATGGACTCGGGCCGCATCAAGGGCCTCGCCGCGAACCGCATTGTAGAATTTAAAAAAACGAGCAACCTTATTCGCTGGCGGCACAAACCAGCGTGGTCTTGCCAGCACGGCGACCCCCGCCTCGCTTGCAATACCTTCTATTCTTTCAGCAAGTTCAGGATCTTTTGGTGCGATGACCTGACAAACGAGCCCTGGATGTTCTAAATACTTCTGCTTCAGCACGTCTGCGGCATCGCCATAAACAATTTCGATCGCAACCGGCAGCGCTATGAGCGTCTCGTAGATAAATTGAATCCGCTTTAGCGAAACCGGGCGCTGGGCCAGCCAAACCGTATCAAACACGAATAGGAACCTGCAGCCCTCCGCGGCTTGCGTCTGAATAAGGGCCTCGCTTAAGACCTCCTCGTGTAACCAGAAAAGTTGAGCGCTCATAAAGCGCGAGCCGGGAACAACCGCGCGCTGAGCACGTCGTAACTCGCATCCAGCTCGGGATTGGTTTCGGGCCGGCAGTCCACTTGGTTGCCACAATATTTCGCGACGTTTTCAAGATTAAAAATATAGG
>JABGWC010000242.1 GCA_018645765.1 Gammaproteobacteria bacterium
ATTCCGCTGATATCCAAATGATTTTCCAAGACCCTTATGCATCCCTCAACCCACGCATGACCGTGCTGGATATCATCGGAGAGGGCCTTGCGCTCAAGGGCATCGCGCGTGCCGACATTCAAGACGAAGTGGGTTTTTGGCTACGCCGAGTTGGCCTTCATCCTGACCATATGTCACGGTTTCCCCACGAGTTCTCAGGCGGTCAACGACAAAGAATCGGTATCGCACGCGCTATGATCATCAAACCTAAGTTTGTGGTGTGTGATGAGCCGATATCCGCACTGGATGTCTCAGTTCAAGCCCAAGTGGTTAACTTACTCGAAGATCTAAAAGATTCATTGGGCTTGACGCTTTTATTTATTGCCCATGACCTCTCGATGGTGCGTTATATCTCCGATCGAATGGCCGTTATGTATTTGGGAACGCTCGTTGAGAGCGGTCCATCGGACGCTGTTTTCTTCGAGCCTAAGCATCCTTACACCCGGCTGCTGATTCAATCCAACCCGGAAGCAGACCCGGTTCTTGAGCGCACCCGGCCAAGCGCCGAGCTGACGGGCGAGATTACCTCGCCGATCAACATGGGCCCCGGGTGCCGATTTGCCGACCGCTGTCCTGAGGTTATGCCCCAATGCAAATCTGTGACGCCCCAATCTCGACTGATCGCTTCGGATCATCAGGTTGCCTGCCACCTCTATAACGAAACGTGATTCGGCGGGCAGGTTAACCCGTTTTTCGAACCATTCTTACAATAGAATCCTCACTCGTGTAGGTCTCGATTTCCGACAGTGCAGCCCAAGCTAACTCATTCGACTCCTCGCTGACCGTCAAAGCCGGATCCCCAGCGCACTCAAACAGATAACGAACATCATAGTGGTAATGCGCAGGCTCATTACCGCGTTCAGGAATCAAATGCACATCCAGATCAAAAATCTCCGAACTCACAAGCTGCAGCGCTTCAAGACCAGACTCTTCATACGCTTCCCGGGTCGCAACCCGCGCAACGTCGTCATCGCCATCTGCATGCCCCCCTAACTGCAACCACCGATTGAGTTTGCGATGATGGGTCAACAAACAGTGTTTATGGGGCTGGTCTACTATCCAGGCAGATCCTGTCACATGCCCCACCGTGAGCGTTCTTTCAAAGCAATTTTCATGACTACGAACAAACGTCTCGAAGGCCGCAATGACATCGCCTTCTTCTGGATAGCGTCGGCCGTAGCGATCGACTAACTTTAATAAAGCAACTCTCGACACCGCTTAACGCCTTTGAACCGGGGAGCCTGGCTTTTGCTCGTCAAACAAACCGACCAACTGCTCGGTCATAGCATCGCCAAGTTGTTCCGCATCCGTTATGGTGACCGCGCGCTCGTAATGGTGCGTCACATCATGACCAATACCAATCGCCACCAGCTCAACACTATCGGTGTTTTCAATTTGATCGATGGCGAATTTCAAGTGCTGCTCTAGAAAATTACTCGGATTGACCAGGAGGGTGCTGTTATCAACGGGCAGGCCATCCGAGATCACCATCAAGATCTTGCGATCTTCAGGCCGACCATGAATCCGGTTATAGGCCCAGAGCAGCGCTTCACCATCAATATTTTCCTTGAGCAACTCCTCGCGCATCATCAAACCCAAATTCCGTCTTGCACGACGCCAGGGCATATCCGCAGCCTTATAGATAATATGCCGTAAATCGTTCAGGCGCCCGGGTTGTTGCGGTTTTCCGCGCTGCAACCACAATTCCCGCGCTTGACCGCCCCGCCAAGCCTTGGTCGTGAAACCCAAAATCTCAACTTTTACCGAACATCGCTCAAGGGTTCTGCCCAAAATATCAGCACACATCGCTGCTATGGAAATTGATCGGCCGCGCATTGACCCAGAACTATCGATCAGAATCGACACGACCGTATCCTTAAATTTCGTTTCTTTTTCCTGCTTAAACGCCAGCGAGGAAAAAGGATCCATGATGATGGTCGGCAGCCGCGAGGTATCCAGCACGCCTTCCTCAAGATCAAACTCCCAAGCACGGCTCTGCTGCGCCATCAATTTACGCTGCAGTCGATTGGCGAGCTTGCTGATAATGATCTGAGAGTTCTGCAAATGCTGATCCAGCACCCCTCTGAGGCGATCCAACTCTTCGCTATCACAAAGCTGATCCGCAAAAACCACTTCATCAAACTCTGTGGTGTAGGCTTGATATTCAAACGTCTTCGGACGCGCCCAACTTCTTTGCGCATTAGAATCAGGCGGTGCACCGCCATCGTCTTCAGACCCATCGGATTCCGCTAGATCGGATGCATCCATGTCAACCGGCACATCGCCTTCGATGGCGTCCGATAGATCGCCTTCGGCGCCCTGATCTTGATCCGCCCCATCCTCACCGGCCTCTGCTTCAGCCTCCTGCTCCTGGTCATCAATATCATCCTGACCCCCATTCTGATCATCCTGGCCAAAATCTTCGGCCAACCCAAAATCAGCGATCAAACTGCGCGCCAGTTCTAAGAATGCTTCCTGGTCGAAAACCTTCCCTTCGAATTCACTTAATTCTGTACCGACCCGATCTTCAATATACGTCCGCCAAGGATCCAGAACGCGCGCGGCGGACTCTGGCAACTCGGCTGCAATTAATTTTTCACGGAGATACAACCCCACTGCTTGCCCGAGGGGCGCGTCTTCCGTTGAGGTGATGTCATAGGCCCCTTGCTGCTGCAGGGTATCATCCAACTGATGATGCAGATTATCTTGCACTCCGCGCATCAGATAAGCGCCGACCGCAGCAATTCGGGATTCCTCGACGGCATCAAACAGGTCTTGGGCCACCCCGGCCGCTGGCCGGCCCTGGTCGTGAAGGGCCTCATCATGGTAGCGCGTGCGCAGCGCAAACCGATCCGCCGTGCCCCGCAAAGCCGCAAGCGCCGCTTCCGAGCCACCGACTTCCGGCACCGGAATCCTTGCCTTGTTACCATGAATAAACGGCTTACCCCGGCCAAAGGTCACTGAGAGCTCATCATTGCCAGAGATGGCCCGCATCGTTGCAGTCACCGCTTGACGGAAAACTTCTGTTGCATCATCCAGCTGGGGTGACATCAGATCATCAGCCCGCTAAAACCACATTCGCCGTTGATTCTGGCAGATCGGTACCCATACAACGCTGATAGTACTCCGCAACGATTGCACGTTCAGTTTCATCACACTTGTTCAAAAATGTCAGCCTGAAGGCAAAGCCCAAATCACCAAACAACTCGCCATTTTCAGCCCACATAATCACGGTTCTAGGCGACATGACAATCGAGATGTCGCCATTGATGAAACCTTGTCGGGTCAGCGCAGCCACTGACACCATATGCCCAATGGTCTTTCGATCCAGATTCGGCCGTTTCGCTGCAACGATCTCAACTTCTTGTTCATGGGGTAGGTAATTCAGCGTTGTCACGATATTCCATCGATCCATCTGACCCTGGTTAATTTGCTGAGTCCCATGGTACAACCCGGTTGAGTCACCCAAACCGATGGTATTGGTGGTCGAAAAAAGGCGAAAACTCTGATGGGGACTAATAACCCGGCTCTGATCCAGCAGCGTTAGCTTGCCTTCAACTTCCAGCACGCGCTGGATTACAAACATCACATCCGGCCGACCTGCATCGTATTCATCAAAAACAATCGCACAGGCGCGCTGCAGCGCCCAGGGTAGCAACCCTTCCTTAAACTCAGTGATTTGCTTGCCGTCTTGCAGCACGATCGCATCTTTACCCACCAAGTCCATGCGAGAGACATGCGAGTCTAGATTAATCCGGATGCAAGGCCAATTGAGACGCGCAGCGACTTGTTCGATGTGGGTCGATTTTCCGGTGCCATGAAACCCCTGCACCATGCAGCGCCGGTTGTGCGCAAAGCTCGCCAAGATCGCAAGCGTTGTCTCCTTATTAAAGATATAGGTTTCATCAATGGCCGGGACATGTTCAGCGGTCTGAGAAAATGCCGGAACCAAGAGATCGACATCAATACCGAAGGTTTCTCTCACTGAGACCTGCGTATCTGGGATGCCGTCTCCAGCCAACGCGCCTAATTGCTTTGCCATAATTTTAACCTTAAAAACTGAGCGGCTACTGCCTTGTAATGATCCCGCTGAGCCATGACAGACCTGCTTGGAATCGCGTCGATAAACCCCGCGCCAGATCAGGCCACAAGGTTTTGGTTCAACCGCACTGGCGTCGCTTTTAGCAGGCCATTGCAGGTTTCTAAGAATAGCGATTTGTCCCTTAAATTGCCACGGCGGGACCTTTAACTCTGCTACCATAAGTGCCACTGATAGGAGAGCCTTAGCATGCCAAAGGTCTATATGGTTCGACATGGCCGAGCCGCCGCCAACTTTACCAGCGATCGCGACCCGGGACTCGATGATCTCGGCCGCGACCAGGCAGTGCAGGCCGCAAGCCTACTGGCGGTCCACGTTCCGCTTGCGCTGTTATCGAGCCCCTTGAAACGTGCCCAAGAAACCGCGGCACCACTAGCCAAACGCCTAGAACAAGCCGTAACCATTGATTCAAGGGTTGCCGAAGTGCCAAGCCATGGCATTGCGTTAGAAGATCGGGGCGCTTGGCTTCAAGCCGTTATGCAAGGCCAATGGTCCGAGCAATCCGAGGCACTACAGCAATGGCGAGATCATATGGCGCAATGCTTGATGGCCTGCTCAACCGATACCGCTATTTTTTCTCACTTTGTCGCCATCAATGCGATGGTTTCCTACGCCACCCAAAGCGACGAGGTCCTGGTTTGCCGCCCAGATAATGGCAGCATTCCCCTCTTCGAGGTTCAATCTTCAGGCATTACCTTGATTGATCGGGGCAGTGAAGCCACAACCCACATCAACTAAACACCCTGCAGAATGACTTTTGGTCAGGCTAGC
>JABGWC010000243.1 GCA_018645765.1 Gammaproteobacteria bacterium
CGGCCTAGAGATCGCGCTCAGGCTATGTCACCAGATTCATTGCGCGTCCGCGCGCCCAAGCGAGCGCTTCAATCAGACGTTAACAAGAAATCAGACGCCGTAGTTGCCGGCAGTGAAGTGGTGACAACGCCTTGGTCAATCAGCCGAATCATCGCGCTTAAAACGGAACGCTCGGCGGCAGGAAACATTCGCGGGTCAGTGGTGGTGTACATAACGGGCACCATGTCCGGGATCCGCGTCAGGCCATCGTTTAAACAGGCTAGGATCTGTTGCTCGCGCTCGAGTCGATGATCTATAAAGGCCTGCACGAAAGGCTGGACCTCGCGAATGGCGGTGCCGTGAGTTGGCCAGTAAACCTGATCGTCTCGTTGCTGCAGTTTTTCAAGACTTTCCATGTAGGCCGTCATATCACCATCGGGTGGGCCAATGACACTAGTCGACCAGCCCATGACATGGTCCCCGGTAAAGAGCGCCTTTTCTTCCTTGAGTGCAAAGCACATATGGTTGGAGGTATGCCCTGGGGTGTAGACGCATTCAACGGTCCAGCCATCGCCTTCAATCAGTTGGCCATCTTGGATCACATGATCCGGCACAAAGTCCATATCGCCGCCTTCTTCAATCGGGGTGCCGGAGGCGATTTTGCCGGCGCCGTGCGGCCCATAACCATAGGTTGGCGCTTGCCAGAGCTGTTTGAGAGGCGCCGCAGCAGGAGAATGATCCATATGGGTGTGGGTAATTAAAATATGGGTGATGGTCTCGCCGGCGAGTGCATCGCTAAGGGCCGCAATGTGCTCATCAATCATCGGGCCCGGGTCAACAACCGCAACGTTGCCGTGACCGATCACATAGGTACCCGTGCCATTAAACGTAAACCCGGACGGGTTTCGCGCGGTCATTCGGCGAACTAGAGGGGATACGGTTTCAAGCGTTGCATAAGCAAACTCGTACTCGTAAACATAAGGGATTGCTACAGCCATAAGGGTCTCCATTTGAAGGCAAATGATACCAGAAACGTCATCTCGGTATCGGATGCGATACCTTTTGCATTTTGCAGCAAATTGTCCATTATTGGCTCTAAGTACAGATCGATTGATGGGGAAACTATGACCACAGATTCAAGCTCGGCGAATCGTTTAATCGAAATCGGTATCGCTCTCTCTCTGCAGAAAAAGACACGACGGTCTTGATGGAAAGAATTCTGCTTGAAGCGATGGATATCTCTCAAGCCGATGGCGGGACCTTGTACCTGCGCGATGACGATTTCTTGAAATTTGAAATTGTGCGGACCAACTCGCTCGAAATTGCGCAAGGCGGAACCACCGGTGGTGAAGTGACCTTGCCGCCTATGGCGTTAAAAAATGCCGAAGGCTTGCCCAATACGCACAACATCGTGACCTATGCCGCCAACGAGGGCAAAACGGTGAACATTCCAGATGTCTATCTTTCGGATGATTTTGATTTCACCGGCACCAAGAAGTTTGATGAGGCATTTGGATTCAAAGGGTTTCGATCAACGTCTTTTCTCACGGTCCCAATGAAGAACAATGCCGATGAAGTCATCGGGGTTCTGCAGCTGTTGAATCGAACGGATCCCGAAACCAAAGTAGTCGGCCCATTTGATGGTGGGATTCAGCCAATTATTGAAGCACTGGCGTCTCAAGCAGCAATGGCGTTGGACAACGCGACCTTAATGAAGGAAATGAATTATTTGCAGCAGGCGTTTATTCAGTTGTTGGCGAATGCGCTCGATGCCAAGTCGCCCTATACCGGCGGGCATTGCCAGCGTGTGCCGGAACTTGCGCAAATGTTGACAGAGGCGGCTAACGCTGAAAAAACTGGCATCTTTAAAGATTTCAATTTGTCCGAAGAGGATCGCTATGAACTATATGTAGCGTCCTGGATGCATGATTGCGGCAAGGTGGTCACTCCTGAGTATGTCGTTGACAAGTCGACTAAGCTCGAAACCATCACCGATCGCATTCACGAGGTGCGGGTGCGGTTCGAGGTGCTCAAACGCGATGCTGAAATCGATTGTTTAAAAGCGATTGTTGCCGGTGGCGATGCGGTGGCGCTGCAGGCCGCGCTGGCAGAACGGCTCGCTGAAATTGATGCGGACTATTACTTTATTGCAGACACCAATGTGGGCGGCGAGTTTTTAGATGACGACGCCAAAGCGCGGGTGCAGACCATCGCGGAGCAAACCTGGACGCGTACCTTGAACAATCGGGTTGGCATCTCGATCGCAGAACGAAAACGCTTCGAGAGAACGCCCGCACCTGACCTGCCGGTTGTTGAGGCGCTCTTAATGGACCGTGATGACCATCTCATTCCCTATGATGTACAACCGTTGAGCGCAGATCCCGATAATCCCTATGGCTTTA
Source organism: Gammaproteobacteria bacterium (assembly GCA_018645765.1). GTDB lineage: Bacteria > Pseudomonadota > Gammaproteobacteria > Pseudomonadales > Azotimanducaceae > UBA9926. The sequence continues at coordinate 2,382 of JABGWC010000243.1, forward strand.
AGGTGGATGTACCAGAGTACAAGTTCAACAAGGGTGAGGTGTATAACCTGAGCATTTCGCGTGGCACGCTGACCAATGAAGAACACTTCATTATTAATGACCATATTGTGCAGACAGCGGTAATGCTCGAGAATCTCCCGCTGCCGAAGGCGCTCAGGCGGGTGCCGGAGATTGCCTGTGGTCACCATGAAAAGATCGATGGCACGGGTTATCCTCGAAAGCTGACTGGCGATCAAATGTCGGTGCAAGCACGGGTTATGGCGATTGCGGATGTGTTCGAAGCGCTGACCGCGGCGGACCGGCCTTATAAAGATCGAAAGACGCTATCACAAAGTCTTCGCATTATGTCTTTCATGGCAAAAGACAATCACATGGATCGAGATTTGTACCATCTCTTCCTCGATAGCGGTGTTTACCGCGACTATGCCGATAAGTTTCTGCTTGAGGACCAAATAGACGAAGTGGATATTGAGGAATACCGGGCGGCCTAAGCCCGGCGACTTGATTCTGAATTCCGCAAAGACGGTAGCGTCGTCAGGCCGACTAGGCCGAGTGACAGCGAGCGCATCGACTCAAGTAACCCATTGGCAATGGCGTTAGAAGCTTGCTGTGGTACTGGCTGCCAGGGCTAATCGGGTCCCGGTTGACGCAGCAGTCCGTACTGAGGCCGCGGATGAGGTGGGCTCGTTGTTGCACGATGGATTGAGCGACCAATGAGCGCATCTGTCGAACTTTCAAGACCCTGCACGGTCCCTGCAGGGCTTGGCCCTCAAGTCTGATTAAGCACTCTAATCCGTACCTTAAGACACCGCGAAGTATCGTTGAAACTCCCAGAGGCCGGGAATTGGGCTGTCTGGGTCGTTACCTGCGCGGTGAAAGGTCATCCATTCATGGCGCCGAGATTTGATCCAATATTCAACATCCTCGGCAACCAGCTCTTGCTTTAAAGCATCGCAAGCATCCAGGGTTTTTGCTGCGGTCATAATGTCGGAGGGCAAGCGCTCTATGCTGGCTGGAATACCCCAGGCTAAATCGGTAAATTCTGTCGGGGGTTCTTGTTGTGCCGCAAGACCGGTGAGGCCGCCGGCTAAGATCACCGCAAGGGCGTGATAGGGGTTCAAGTCTCCGGCGCCAACGCGATGCTCGATTCTTGCCGTTTTCGCTCCGTCGCAAATGAGACGAATCCCGGTTGATTTATTTTCTTCACCCCACGTCGCGGTGACGGGTGGCGCGGCAAATTCCTGCAGTCGCCGGTAAGCGTTCACGGATGGACATAAATAGCTTACAGACGCCGGCATGGTTTCCACCAAACCTGCAAGCCAATGTCGTAGCAATTGTGATCGATTTTTTGGGGCGCCCGCATCATAAAATTGCGGATGGCCGTCGCGGAGTAAGGAGTGATGAATGTGCATGCCGTTCGAGAATCCGGGCTGAGGGTGCGCCATAAAGGTGGTGGACAGGCCTAGTTCAACGGCGGTTTCAAAAATAAGTTGTTTGGCCCGCACGACACGGTCCGCCATAACCACCGGCTCGTCAGGCACCAGGTTTAATTCGATCTGTCCCATCCCATTCTCGTCGTTCCAGGCCTCCCATGGGATGCCGTAGGCTTCAAGTCGAGTAAGGACGTGATTCATGAACGTGACGGCCCGAAAAGAGTCCTTCAGAAGGTAAATGGTTTGTAAGGGCGAGGCGCCGACTGGGCTTAAGTTTTGATATTGCTTGCGTTCGGCATCGTCGAAGGAATTGTCATACAAGAAAAATTCAAGCTCGAAGGTGCACTTAACGCTCAAGCCCAGGTCATCAAGTTTTTTCACCTGTTGTTTGAGTTTTGTCCTAGGACAAAGCGAGATGGGGCGACCATCTAAAAACGTAAAATCGCAAATGACCTGACCTAAATCGGGGTCTTGGCCGTCGGGGATGAGGGTTGAAAGATCTGGGGTTAAAGCGATGTCGCCCAAAACACTGCGCCGAAACGAATGCCAAAACCCCAAATGGGGCGTGCTTTCGCTGTCGGAGCCCAGTGCGACATCGGCCAGGTTATGGCCGATCGGTAGGCCCTTGGTAAACTTTTCGCGGGCGCAATATTTGCCCAGTGCGAAGCCATCGAGATCAGTGGCCATCGTTCGAACGCGTTTGACATGATGCCGGTCAAGCCATTGATCGAGGTTAACCTCGCCCTTAAATGCAGTGTCTGTCATTGCAGGTCCATCCAGTTCTCGGTTGTGGCGTCGGTGATGATTGCGATAGTGCGCATGCTGGCTTGGCACTGAATCCGACCTTTTAAAATATCATCAATCAAGAGTGCGTAACCGTTGTAAAGGTGGCCCAGGGTTGCGGCACTACCAAGGATGAGGGCCTGTTCTGGTCCCTGACCCCAATGGTGCCGGGTGTCTGTGTCCCGGCTGTAACTTTCGATGGTAAATTCGTTCGGGTCGAGCAAGCGCGCCGCATTAAAAAAATGCGTCGCGGCGGTTTGCCAAGGCGTCAGCGCAGGTTGAAAGAGCCTTGTAAGTCTGCGGTGTAATAAGGGTTTCCGCCACGCGCCGCGGAGTTCAAATTTCGGTGGCGCGCCGCTAAAAGGATCAAAGAGGCCTTCTACCAAAGCGGTTTCGGTTTTACGGGCTCTGGAGATTGTAATCCCCGTTGTGGGACTGACCGCTAGTCGCAGTTTAAGGCGCGTTTTGGTGTCCTTTAAAATTAGGGTGCTGGGCAGGCCAGCCAACGGACCGCCACCAGCTTGACGAAGGCTCGCCCTCAGAATTCTTGCCAGATTAAGCTCCATGGGCGCCGCATTGGATTGCGTCATCACCGAAAGTAATTGTTCCATGGGTTAATCTTCCACCAAAGGATTGCTGCTCACAGGATGTTCATTCTGCTTCAATAAACTCGACCACTTCAAGGCCAAACCCAGACAGAGCATTGTACCGAGATGGGCTTGATAACAGCCGCATCTTGCCGACACCGAGCGCGCGCAGAATTTGTGAGCCGGCGCCGATGACGCGGTAAACGCCAGACGCCGCAACCGACCGGTCGGCTGCGGGAATGTCTGGAAACGACTGGATCTGCACCAGTTCTTGATCGGCTTGATACGGTTGGCCCACAATGACGAGGACGCCTTGATCGGCGGAGGCCAGTGCCTCGAGTGCATCTTTCGTCGACCAGGACTGCTTGAAGCCGGGGCGGGTCGCGCCCAGAATGTCGCGCAAGGTGTTGATTGTTTGCACGCGAACGAGGCAGGGGTTGTCTGCGCTGATGGTGCCTTTGGTCAACGCCAGATGAATTGCATCAGAGGTTGTATCGGTATAGGTGTGCAGCTGGAAGGTGCCGGCGTCGGTATCGATATCGCGCACGTCGATTTCATTAACGGTCTTATCATTTAAAACCCGGTACTCAATGAGATCGGCAATTGTACCGATGCGAATGCCATGTTTTTGGGCGAAAACCTCGAGTTCCGGTCTTTGGGCCATGGTGCCATCTTCATTCATGACCTCAACAATGACCGACGCGGGTTCGTATCCAGCCATGCGCGCGAGATCGCAACCGGCTTCGGTATGGCCGGCACGACTGAGCACGCCGCCTCGGTTCGCGATGAGCGGGAAGATGTGGCCAGGCATCACGATGTCTTTGGGGCTGGCATTCTTGGCAACCGCCGTGCGCACGGTTCGCGCTCGGTCGGCGGCCGAGATGCCGGTGGTAATGCCGTCGGCTGCTTCGATCGAGACGGTAAAGTTGGTTTCGTGCTGAGAGTTATTGTTGTCCACCATGAGGGGAAGCTGTAATTGAGCTGCCCGGGATTCGGTGACCGTGAGGCAGATCAGACCACAGGCTTCGCGCGCGAAAAACGTAATATGGGCAGGGGTGACAACCTCTGCGGCGATCACTAAATCGCCTTCGTTTTCGCGATCCTCATCATCCAGAATCAGCACCATCTTGCCTTGCCGGAAGTCTTCAAGAATCTCGTCAGTTGTGTTGAGTTTCACATTACGCTCCTAATTGAGCTGTCAGTATATCCCAGAGCGCGGTTCGCTGGGCCTTTGAGGCGGTTGGCCCTATAATGCGCTATTGCACAGGTGTGGGTCAGCATGCTTTCAGAAGCCATCACAAGTAGTTTACGTCAAATCGGGGACCTGGAGTTGATCGAGGATTCCAGTCGCCGAAAGGTTTACGAAAGCGATGGGTTAACGGCGATTGCGCAGATTCCGCCGTTGGTTGGGCTCCCCAGTTCTTTGCAAGCCTTGCAAGAGACCCTGCGGGTGTGCCATACCCATGGCGTCCCGATGGTGGCGCGCGGGGCCGGCACCGGCCTGTCGGGCGGGGCAACGCCTTTGGCGGATGGCCTGCTGATCGGGCTTGCAAAATTCAATCGTATTTTAGAGATCGACCCCGTCAAAATGACGGCGCGGGTGGAGCCGGGTGTCACCAACCTCGCCATTTCAAAAGCCGTGGCCAGCGCCGGGTTGTTTTATGCGCCGGACCCGTCCTCCCAGATAGCGTGTACGATCGGGGGCAATGTCGCCGAAAATTCGGGTGGCGTGCATTGCCTAAAGTACGGTTTAACTCTGCACAACGTATGCGGCTTAAAAATCATGCTGGCCGATGGGGAAGTGCTGAGCCTGGGCGGCACCGGTCTTTGGGAAGATGGCCTTGATCTGCTCGCCCTCTTGCATGGCTCGGAAGGGCTGCTTGGGCTGGTGATCGAGGTCACCGTTGCACTTCGTCCCCTGCCGGAAGCAGTGACCGTGCTCATGGCAGGGTTTAGGGATACCAATGCGGCTGCCAACGCGGTGAGCGCCGTAATTCAAGCGGGCGTGCTGCCGGCAGGACTTGAGATGATGGACCGGTTGGCGATTCAAGCGGCCGAAGATTTTGTGCACGCCGGCTATCCTTTAGAGGCCGAAGCGTTGTTGCTGTGCGAGCTCGATGGGAGCGGGGCGGAAATCGCAGCGCTCAGCGCGGCAGTTCGAGCCGTGCTGCAAGCGGCCGGGGCGCAATCCTTGGTTGAAGCCAGTGATGCAGCGGCTCGTGCCCGGTTGTGGTTGGGCCGTAAAGCGGCGTTTCCTGCGGTGGGCCGCATCGCGCCGGACTACTACTGTATGGATGGCACGATCCCGAGGCGGCATTTGGCCGAGGTCTTGGCCGCTATTGCCGATCGATCAGCACACTATGAGTTACCGGTGGCCAACGTGTTTCATGCGGGGGACGGTAATTTACACCCACTGATTTTGTACGATGCCAATGATTCGGATCAGTTCCAGCGGGCTGAGGCCTTTGGCGCGGATGTTTTGGCGATCTGCTTGCGCTTTGGCGGCACCATAACCGGTGAGCACGGTGTGGGTTTGGAAAAAATCGACCAAATGTGTGTTCAATTTTCACCCCTTGAACTGGCGGTTTTTCATGCGGTAAAGACGGCATTTGATCCGTCAGGCTTGCTCAATCCGGGCAAAGCCATCCCGACGCTCAATCGGTGTGCGGAATTTGGTGCGATGCACGTCCATCAGGGTGCTGAAAAACACCCTGAACTGCCGAGGTTTTAAGGTGGATCAGAGTGACGCCTTACAACGCGTCGTGCGCGCGACGACCCGTCAGAGGCAGGTCGTCCAGCCGGGTGGCGGCGGCACCAAAGGGTTTTTGCACCCGGCGGCTGCGGGTGCAGTGTTGGTCTCCACCGCCGAGCATGACGGGATACTGCATTACCATCCAGATGAACTCGTGATTCGCGTGCGATCTGGCACACGCCTTATTGATCTACAACAGACCTTGCGCGAGGCCGGGCAGTATTTGCCCTGCGAGCCCCCGAGCTTTGGGGCAGCGGGAACGGTTGGCGGGATGGTGGCGTCCGGGTTGGCGGGGCCTAGCCGGCCTTATGTCGGCGGCGTTCGGGACTATGTGTTGGGTATGAAACTGATATTGCCCAGCGCTGAGATCGCCGCTTTCGGCGGAGACGTTATGAAAAACGTCGCGGGCTACGATATCACGCGACTCAATGTTGGGGCGCGTGGGAGCTTGGGGTTGATTCTTGAGGTTGCTTTAAAGGTGCTGCCAATACCCGAGGTCATGCAGGTTTATGGTCTGGCCTGTGATCCAAGTCTTGCCCAACAGCACATGTTAGCGCAGCGCAGGCTCGCGGGCTTAAGCGCGAGCGCCTATTGTGATGGCGCGCTTCTTGTGCGTTATCAAGGCAGCGAGCAGGCAAAGCCCACATTTGAACAGGCCCTGGGTCAAGAGTTTCAGCCAGTACCCAACACCGGCCTTGCGGCGGTGCGGGATTTGAACTTTGCGCATACCGGGCACTTATGGCGCTGGGATGGCGCCGTGGATGCCCCCGTCAGCGATCAGCTGGTGGCAATGGATTGGGGCGGCGCTTTGCGGTGGTTCGCCTCGGATGCGGCGCCTCGTGTTCCAGCAGAGGAAGGCGTGATCACCTGGTTCAAGCAAGGCGAAGGCGTCTTGCCGGGCTTAACTGAGCGAGCCGATGGGGTTGGCTTGTTGCAGCAGCGGGTGAAGTCCGCGCTCGACCCCAATGGGGCCTTTATTGGTTATCCCGCTTTGAGGCCAGCGTTATGAAAACAAAGCTTGATCCGGTTTTTTTGGCGCCGGCTGATCTTGCGCGCGCGGACACGATTTTAAGAAGCTGCGTGCATTGTGGGTTTTGCACCGATGGGTGCCCAACCTACCAATTACTGGGTGATGAAAACGACAGTCCGCGGGGGCGTATCTATCTTATTAAGGACATGTTCGAGACCGGGCAGGTTAAAGCTGCCCAGGTGACGCATTTAGACCGCTGTTTATCCTGCCGGAACTGTGAAACCAATTGCCCCTCTGGCGTGGCCTATACCGATTTACTGGATATCGCCCGCGGCGCTATCGAACAGCATCAGGCCAGAGGCTTGACCAGCCGATTTGGGCGCTGGTTGCTGCGTCGCGGCTTAGGGTTGTCTGGATTATTAACAGCCGCTTTTAGTCTCGCGCGCCAAATGGGTCGTTGGCCAGGATTGGCCAGACACCTGCCGGTTCGGCTTTCTCCAAAACGGTCATGGCGCTCGGTGGTCATCACGCAGCCAACCCCGCAACAGGTGTTACTCCTGGACGGTTGTGTGCAGAAAGCCGCCACTCCCAATGTGAACCTCGCCGTTGAACAACTGCTGGCGGTTTCGGGCGTTGAGGTTGTGCGGGTGGCAAAAGAGTCCTGCTGTGGCGCGCTCAACTACCATTTGGGTGACCATGCTGCGGGTCTTGCGGATATGCGGCGATTGCTGCACACGCTCGCCGCGGCAGGACCAGACGCCGCGCCCATTGTGTCGAGCGCCAGCGGTTGCGGCGTGACGTTGAAAGATTATCCCAGCCATTTCCCAATGGGTGATCCGGATCATGAACTTGCAAGGCGCATAACGGCTCGCATTGTTGACGTGGTCGAGTTATTTGGCGAGCACGCTATCCGGGTCGCGCCGATGCGGGTTGCCGTGCATACGCCCTGTACGTTGAGCAGTGGACAACAGCTGGGTACGAATGTGACGGATGTGTTGACTCAGGCAGGGATCGACGTCGTAGCCTTGGGGCCACATTTGGCCTGTTGCGGCTCGGCTGGAACCTATTCAGTATTGCAACCTCAGTTGGCAACCGCGTTACAAGCGAACATGGTCACGGCGCTGACGACGCATTCGCCGGAGGTGATCGTGACGGCCAACATTGGCTGTCAAATGCACCTGGGCGCGGGAACGGACGTTCCCATTCTGCATTGGGCAGAATTATTATGGCAGCAGCATGAAGCGCTGATGTCAGCCTCTGATCCGAAACCGGACTTTTAGTCCGGGGGTTCTGGGCTGTTGCGTAAGCCGATCTATTTCACGCCGTGAACCAAGATCACGTTGCCGTCGCTGCCCGCTAGCCGGTGCTGCATGAGGCTTTGATAGTCATCCGAGTGATACCAAGCGTTGGCCTTGGCCTCTGACTCAAAACGTAGGATCACTTGCCGCTGACCTTTGGTTGCGCCCTCAAGGGTATAGGCTTGCTCGTCAACTGCTAAAATCTCGCCCTCGAACGCTAGCAGAATGGCCATAAAGCCAGCTTCATATTCGGCGTAGTGCGCTCGATCTGTTATCAGAATATCGGCAACAACGTAACAAGCCATGTTGATCCTTAGGCGTTGGCGACGAGTAGCCAATACAGCAAACCCTTTTGGGTGTGCAGACGGTTGGCCGCCTGGTCAAAAATGATGGAACGCGGGTCGCGCACCGCGGCTTCTGTA
>JABGWC010000008.1 GCA_018645765.1 Gammaproteobacteria bacterium
ACTGATTTCTTTGAGATCAGTGGCAAAGCCCTAAAGGCGCCGAGGAAACTCGGCGCCTTGTTTTGCCGTTAATATTTGTTCGGTTGAGACCCAAAGTAAACCTGGAGGCGTTAATGGCCTATTCGTATACAGAAAAAAAGCGTATTAGAAAAGACTTTAGTAAATTGCCGACGGTAATGGATATCCCATACCTCCTCGGGATACAGGTCAATTCTTATAAGCAGTTCCTTCAAGAAGAAGGCAGTCAAGAAGACCGTTTAGAATCAGGTCTGCACGCTGCTTTTCGGTCTGTTTTCCCGATCGTCTCCTATTCAGGTAATGCAGCATTGGAGTATGTCGGATATCGGCTGGGCAAGGCGGTTTTTGATGTCAAGGAATGTCAGTCGCGAAGTGTGACCTACGCTGTGCCATTGCGGGTCAAAGTGCGGCTGATTATCTACGATAAGGATTCCTCGAATAAAGCCATCAAGGACATAAAAGAGCAAGAAGTCTATATGGGCGAAATGCCGCTCATGACTGAGAATGGTACGTTTGTGATTAATGGTATTGAACGGGTCGTTGTTTCTCAGTTGCATCGGTCGCCTGGGGTCTTTTTTGATCACGATAAAGGTAAGACGCACTCCTCAGGGAAGCTTTTGTATTCGGGGCGGGTCATTCCGATGCGGGGTTCATGGCTTGATTTTGAATTCGATCCAAAGGATTTGGTTTATGTTCGGATTGATCGCCGTAGAAAGCTTCCAGCGACGATCCTGCTGAGAGCACTCGGTCTTGAAGCGGAAGAAATTCTAGAGCTGTTTTTTGATACAGACGCATTTCAGATGACAAAAGACGGCTACACCTTAAGCCTGATTGCCAATCGATTGCGTGGGGAAACGGCGCAATTTGATATTACGAACAAAAAAGGTGAGGTCCTGGTCACCGAAGGCACCAGAATCACCGCCCGCCACATCCGTGAAATGGAGAAGCTCAATCTAACCGAGCTCTCGGTTCCTGCCGAGTACGTTTGCGGTCATCGTTTGGCCAAAAACATGGTGGATGAAGAAACCGGTGAAATCGTCGTGCCCTGCAATGCGATCATCACGCCCGAAATTCTTGAGCAGTTGCGAGCCTTAAACGTCACCGCGTTTGAAACAATTTACACCAATGATTTGGATCATGGGCCCTTTATGGCCGATACCTTGGATGCGGATCCTTGCACGAATCGACTTGAAGCGTTGGTTGAAATATACCGAATGATGCGACCAGGCGAGCCGCCCACCAAAGAAGCGGCTGAAAATCTATTTAACAATCTGTTTTTCTCGTCAGATCGCTACGACTTAACCGCAGTCGGTCGAATGAAATTCAATCGTCGTCTTGGCCGAGAGGAAGAAACTGGCGCGGGTACACTTGATAACGGTGATGTGCTCCAGGTTTTAAAGTGCCTCATTAATATCCGGAATGGGTTCGACATTGTCGATGATATTGATCACCTTGGTAATCGGCGGGTACGTTCTGTCGGTGAAATGGCCGAAAATGCGTTCCGTCTGGGTTTAATCCGGGTCGAGCGCGCGGTAAAAGAGCGATTAAGTTTGGCGGAGTCTGAGGGCTTAATGCCCCAGGATTTGATTAATGCCAAGCCGGTTGCGGCGGCGGTCAAAGAGTTCTTTGGTTCGGCGCAATTGTCGCAGTTTATGGATCAAAATAATCCGTTGTCCGAGGTCACTCATAAGCGCCGGGTGTCTGCGTTGGGACCAGGCGGATTAACGCGTGAGCGCGCCGGCTTTGAGGTGCGAGATGTACACGCGACCCATTACGGGCGGGTGTGCCCAATTGAGACCCCTGAAGGGCCGAACATTGGCTTGATCAACTCGCTTGCAACCTATGCCCGAACTAATAACTACGGGTTTTTGGAGAGTCCCTATCGCCGGGTGGCGGATGGGCAGGTCACGGACGAAATCGAATATCTTTCTGCAATTGTTGAAGCAGACTATGTGATCGCGCAAGCGAGCGCGAAAGTGGATGGTCGTGGTCGTTTAATCGAGGATTTGGTAGACGTTCGGCATCAAGGTGAATTCACCAAGATGGCCCGTGAGAATATCAATTTCATGGATGTTTCACCAAAGCAGGTTGTATCAGTCGCGGCGGCGCTGATTCCATTTTTAGAACATGATGATGCTAACCGAGCCTTGATGGGCTCAAACATGCAGCGTCAAGCTGTTCCGACGTTGGTGTCAGAAAAGCCGCTTGTCGGCACGGGCTTGGAACGCGCAGTTGCGCGCGATTCCGGGGTGTGTGTGGTTGCTCTGCGAGGCGGCGTTGTTGAAACGGTTGATGCAGCGCGGATCGTTATTCGAGTTAACAATGCCGAGACCGAAAGCGGCGAAGCCGGCGTCGATATTTACGATTTAGTGAAGTACACCCGCTCTAATCAGAATACGTGTATCAATCAACGGCCTTTGGTAAAAGAAGGCGATGTGATCGCAATGCATGACATTTTGGCAGATGGTCCGTCTGTTGATACCGGTGAGCTGGCATTGGGTCAGAATATGCGAATCGCATTTATGACTTGGAATGGTTACAACTTCGAAGATTCCATATTGATTTCAGAGAAGGTGGTTAAAGAAGACCGTTTTACGACCATTCATATTCAGGAATTGACCTGTATTGCGCGGGATACCAAGCTCGGCTCGGAAGAAATCACCTGTGATATTCCAAATGTTGGCGAAGGCGCACTCGGTAAGCTGGATGAATCCGGGATTGTGTACATCGGCGCGGAAGTTGCAGCTGGCGATATTTTGGTTGGTAAAGTAACCCCTAAGGGCGAAACCCAGTTAACGCCTGAAGAGAAGCTCCTGAGAGCTATTTTCGGTGAGAAGGCGTCTGATGTGAAAGACACCAGCCTTCGGGTTCCGAGTAGCTATAACGGTACTGTTATTGATGTGCGAGTGTTCACGCGCGATGGCATAGAGAAAGATAAGCGTGCGAAAGATATTGATGCTGAAGCTTTAAAGGGCATCCGTAAAAATATTGAGGCTGAGTTTGCCATCATTGAGAATGCGACCTACGAGCGGTTGGCTGCAGCCCTGACTGGCAAGGTTGTGGTTGCGGGTCCAAAACTCAAGAAAGGCGAGAAGGTCACAGCGTCCTATCTTAAAGAGCTTGATCCACAAGATTGGTTCAAGCTTCGAATGGAAAAAGACGAGCTGAATGAGCAGATTCAAGGTGCGGAACAGCGGCTTAAAGCCCGTCGAGCAGAATTGGATGAGAAGTTTGAAGAAAGCAAAGGCAAGCTTCAGGGCGGCGACGATCTTGCACCGGGTGTCCTGAAAATCATCAAGGTTTACCTCGCGATCAAGCGTCGCATCCAGCCTGGTGACAAGATGGCAGGTCGGCATGGTAATAAAGGGGTTATCTCGGTTATTAAACCAGAAGAAGATATGCCGTTTGATGCCAATGGTCAGCCGATCGATATTGTCTTGAACCCTCTGGGTGTTCCAAAGCGAATGAACGTTGGGCAGATTCTTGAAACGCATCTAGGCTGGGCGGCTGAAGGCCTTGGTCTTCGAATCGG
>JABGWC010000007.1 GCA_018645765.1 Gammaproteobacteria bacterium
CATCAAATGCAGACCCGGAACCCGACCCTCGTCCACATAGCGTGTCGCCAGCTCAGCCAGGCGCTGCCCGGCCGCCGCAGAGAGCGTCGGCTGCGCGATCGGACCCAACTCGGCCGCATTAACCTTTAAGCTAGCAAGCGGGCAAAGGGCCAAAAGCACTACGAACCCGCAGCCGAGCGATCGAGCAAAACGCATGAATAGATCTCCTGTCTGAGTGAACGTGTTGATCCGCGCTCACCATCAAGCACTGATATCGTGCTCAGGTCAACGATTGCTGAGCCGCCACCGTCGGCGGCTTAGGTTACAATTACCAACTTTCACTTTATGGACCCCCTCATGACTGGACCAACTCATTGCTTTACCCCTGATTTGCTTCAAGGCAAGCGCGCCCTCGTCACCGGCGGCGGCACAGGCATCGGCCGCGCCATTGCCATTGCGCTCGCGCAGGCGGGGGCTGACCTGATCCTTGCCGCAAGGCAACTGCCTGCCTTACAGGCCACGGCAAAGGAGATTGAAACAGAAACCGGGCGTAACGTTTTAGTCACCCAGGTTGATATTCGCAGTCTTGAGAGCGTGCAAACACTTGCCGAATTTGTAACCGAAAACGGCGCGCAGGTGGATATCCTCGTCAACAACGCCGGTGGTCAATTCCCACAAGCTGCAGAAAACTATAGCGCCAACGGCTGGCGAAGCATTATCGACTTAAACCTCAACGGGACATGGAATGTGACGCAAGCATTAGGCCAGCAAATGCTGAAAGGCCATGGCGGGGTCATCTGTAACATCATTATGACCATTGGCCGCGGCAATCCAGGCATTGCCCATTCGGGCGCTGCCCGCGCCGGCGTTGCGGAATTAACGCGCAGTCTCTCTTACGAGTGGGGGCCGAAGGTTCGGATTAATTGTTTGGGCCCTGGCGCCATCATCACCCCAGGTATGGAAGCGACTTACGATGACGATGTCCTATCTGACATTGGTGAGACACCCATTCCGCAACCAGGAACGCCGGAAGATGTCGCCAATGGCGTCGTTTTCTTGGTTTCACCCGCTGGCCGCTTCATCACCGGCGAGACCCTTATGGTGGATGGCGGGGTGTCACGCTATGGCTCAAATCAAGCGCTTAAAGGTTCTGATTTCGGCTATCGAACCACGCCAGGCCCCGATTGGGCCTGATTGCCGCTAGCTGTAGCGCACCTCAGTCACGGCATCGGTTATGCCGCCCCGAACCTGCTCTACGGCCCAGGTGAGATCGGTAAGGTACTGCCCAACCACCGTTTCATGAAAGGGTGACAGCATTAAGTGCAGCGCTTTCGGCTGAGTGCACAGGCTGGTCACCCAACCGCGCTCAAACAGGCGTTTGTACAGCGCAAAAATGTCAAGTTCTGGATGGCTAAATGCCATGATGCCGAGCTTTGGCGCGCCCAACACCTCAAACCCCAATTCAGCGACGCCCATTTCAATTCTTGCGCGCGCTCGGGTAACCGATTGCTGTTTTTGGCAATAGCCCTCGATGCCAAGGTAATGCATCACAGCCCAGGCCGATGAAATCGCGCCACCTGGCCGAGTCCCGGCCAGCGTCGGCGTCACCATACGGCCGGCCGGCCAGTCTTTTTGATCAAATATCATGTGATCCCGAAGGGCCTCAGAGCGATAAAAAATGGTACTGGCGCCCTTTGCACAATAGCCGTACTTGTGCAGATCCGCAGACAACGAACAAACCCCCGGCACCCGAAAATCCCAAGGCGACAGGTCGACGCCATTCATTTCAACAAACGGGGCAATGTATCCGCCAACACAGGCGTCGACGTGCAGCCAAACATTACGCGCCGTCGCCAGATCACTGAGATCCGCAATCGGGTCAATCAAACCGTACGGAAAGCTGGGCGCGGACCCAACCATCATCAAAGTGCTGTCATCGATTTGATCCGCCATAGCACCCACATCCGCCAAGTAATCGGGTCGCGTCGCAACCCGTCGGATTTCGATCGACATCAGCGCCGCCGCCTTATCGAAGGCAGGATGCGCCGAATACGGCAGGACCAAATTAAACGGCTCGGGCTGGCCTTGTGCTCGCGCATAGTCTCTCGCAGCTTTCACAGCCATTGTAATCGAGTCAGTACCACCGGAGGTCATATGCCCGACGGCCCCTTCGGGCGCCTGCAGCAATGACAGCCCCATACCCACCACTTCGGCTTCCATTTTTTTGAGCGATGGGAAGGCAGCCGGCCCCAAGCCATTTTCAGACAGATATAACAGATAGCCTTGTTTTTGGACCTCGATCACATCCTCACCGGCGTTGAACACGTAAACCGCGGTTTTGCCATCGCGCCATTGCACATCCCCGCGGCCGCGCTCGATCATTTCTGCCCTCAAAACTGAAAATGCTGTGCCGTGCTTCGGCATACCTTGCGTCATGGCGTCGCCTCTTAATCTTGATTAACTTCGATTGTGACATCATAGCCAGAACGCGGGGGAATCAGCTACCCCAAAACAGGCCCTCAGATCGTTCCAACCCAAGCGCCCCCGCAACGGCTGCTAGGAATCTGCTGCTGAATCGATTAGCGTAACGAAAAAGCTATGTAAGGCCTCAGCATGACAGTCTGGTCAAACTTTCCCTCGAACGAAATCTCTCGCCAGCCTTTGCTCTTAATTGCCGCATGCGTCGGGGTCATTTGCAGCTCGATTGTGCTGCCGTTTTATACCATGGGCTTATTCGTGGTGCCGGTGACCCAAGAGTTCGGGTGGTCTCGATCTGAGTTTCAATTATCGCTTTTGTTCAGCACCGGCATGGGGGTGCTCACATCCCCCCTCATCGGTTTACTGATTCATCGCCACGGCGCCCGGATTGTTGCCCTCTTTGGGCTTACGGGCCTGAGTCTGGCATTTTTACTACCCGCCTTCACAACCGGGCAGCTTTGGCAATTTTATGCCGCCTATGCTGCGATGGCACTTTTAGGCGCCGGCACGATTCCGGTCACCTGGACCACCGCTGTCACGACCAATTTTCACCGCCAGCGCGGTTTAGCGCTCGGGTTGGTACTCAGCGGCACTGGGCTCTGCGCCGTGTTGGTGCCGCCGGCAATCGCTTGGGTATTAACCCATTACGGCTGGCGGGGGGGCTATATGACGCTGGCCCTGCTGCCCCTTGTTGTCGCTTGGCCACTCGTTTTTTTCTACTTCAAACCCGGTCAAACCACACAAGCCGATGACGTGACAGCACCGGAGGCGGATTGGGGTTTAACGCTGACCGAGGCGGTTTCAGGTTATCGATTTTGGGTTCTGCTCGCTTCAATCTTTCTGGTCTATATCGCGCAATCGGGTCTCGTACCCAATATGATCCCCGCGCTCACCGACACGGGTATCTCATCGGTCGATGCAGCCCAAACGATCAGTTTATTTGGCACGGCTGTGATCGTTGGCCGCTTGGTCATCGGGTTCTGCGTGGATCGCTTCTGGGCGCCTGGCGTTGCGGCCATTGCCATCTCGATGCCTATTGTGGGCTGCTTATTGCTCTGGTCCGATTTAACCCTGGTTAATGCTCAGATCGCGGCAATCTTGTTGGGCTTCGCCGCAGGAGCAGAACTGGATTTGATGGCATTCCTCGCCGCAACCTACTTTGGCCCCCGGCATTACGCCAAAATCTATGGATTTTTGTACGCTGGGCTTGCCTCAGCATCCGGTATTGCGCCGGCCCTCTTTGCGGAGCTTTATGAGATCACCCAAAGTTATCGCACTGGGTTTGCCTTGGGCGCGGTTGCTTTTACGGGATCAGTGGTCCTCGTTTTACTCCTCGGCCGATACCCAAGCGTCGATCAAACTAAGCGCTAACCTCAGCATCAAACCACTGCCGAAGCACAAACTTTTGGACCTTGGTGGCTGACATGGGCCAATCCTGCACGACCCGAACGTGGCGCGGGATTTTAAAACTCGCGATCTTGCCCTGACAATATTCGATGAGTTCTTCTTGCGTGACCGGCTGCCCGTCGTGACATTCAACGTAGGCCGCCGCAACTTCAGACAGCCGGTCATCCGCCACGCCAATAACCTGGGCCATTTTAACGCTTGGATGTTTTGAGATTAGGGATTCGATTTCGATCGCGGCGACATTTTCACCCCCCACTTTTAGCATGTCTTTGATTCTGCCGTGGAACTCGATCTCGCCGCTTGCTCGCATCACGCAGAGATCACCCGTTCGGAACCAGCCATCCTGAAAGGCTTCCTCGTTCTTTTCCGGGGATTTGTAATAACCCTTAAAAATGGCATAGCCCCGAAGCCAAATCTCGCCGCGCTCACCCGGCAAGCAGGGCGTCTGCGTTTCAGGATGCATGATCTTCGCTTCCAAGCCCGGCATCGGTTTGCCACACGTCGTCACGCGACTTTCAAGCGTTTCGTCGGGATGGTTAAACGCAAGAACCCCCCCAGCCTCCGTCAGGCCATACGCGCCGGTTTGTATCGATTGGGGAAACGCCGCTTGAAACTGTCGAAGCACGTCCGGTGGCGCGACATTATTCAGACGTTTGATCGACGAAAGATCCCGGGTTTCAAAGTCTGGGTGTGCGATCAGTGCCGCCGTGACCGTTGGGAAGGACGGAAACGCAACGGTCGCCCGTTCGGCCTCCAGCATGGCAAGGCTTTCACCCGCATCCATATGAACCATCGACAACAAGGCAGCCCCGGCATCAATACAGCACAGCATCGGCAAAATCGATGCCATATGGAACATCGGAAGCGGCGCCCAAAACCGGTCTTGATCGGTCAAGAAATAGCGACTCTGGTTCATATTAATACCATTTTGAACCAACATATCATGATGCAGCGGACAGCCTTTGGGGTGCGCGGTGGTGCCTGAGGTATACATCATAATCGCCGTATCCTCAGAGGATACGGCGCGGAGGGTTTCAAGCACGGCCGATTGATCCGAGTTAACACCCGCGGCTTCAAAGTCAGCTTGGGTCATGAAGCCTGCCCGCTGCCCGCCCAACATCACCATTGCCGAAAGCGCTTCAGGTTTTGAAAGCGCAGCCGCCTCGAGCAGGAGCCGCCCGAAGTCCGCATACTCGCTGATCAAATCGTGGGTCACGATGAGTTTCAGTTCAGCATTGCTCACAACATAGGCCAGCTCATCCGGCTTATAGCGCGCATTCATTGGCACGGCGATGGCACCCAAACACTGCAAACCCAATAAGCACTCGATGTACTCCGGACAATTGGCCATCAGTAAGCCAACATGATCACCAGGGACAATGCCGCAAGCTTTAAAACTGGCCGCGCGCGATAGCATGGCGGTCTTCATCGTCGTATAGGTATGGCGATGATCAGGAAAAATCAGAAAGTCAGATTGAGGCCAACGCGCCGCTGCCGCTAGGAAGTAATCCGCAATGGTCGAGTTTTGTTCTGAATTCATAGTATTGGCACACGTTGTAAAGTGCCCAAAGCTTAAGCGCTCAGACTGGAAATTACGAGGCCTAGCCCAGCATGTCAGCTTAAAAATCTAGCGCGGCCAGCCTGCTCCTCCGAGCCTTGATTGGAACGGTCAGTCTGCACGACCTTCAGTAAACACACGGCGAGCGGCATTTGATAAGCTCTCACGACCGTAGACTGCCAAGCTGCCGCTATGATCGGCCGCTCATTTCTGATTAAGCGATGACCATCAAGGACCCTATTATGAAATTTAGCTTCTGGCCTAGGCCAACCCATCCGTTTGCGACCACTCTAAACCTTGCACATCACGTTGAGAAAACCGGATGGGATGGGTTTTGGTTGGCGGATCACTTTATGCCGAACGCAGAAGACACCAGCGCGCCTTGGCCCGAGGCGTTTACAACACTTGCGGCAATCGCGGCGAGCGTGCCGCGAATTCGATTTGGCTCATTGGTCGCCGGCAATACCTACCGGCACCCCGCCGTGCTCGCCAAGATGGCAGCAACGATCGATCATATTTGTAACGGCCGAATGGTTTTGGGTCTGGGAGCTGGTTGGCAGGAAAACGAACACCTGAAATATGGCCTTCCCTTTTTTGATGTCCCTGAACGCCTGGCGCGGCTGGAAGAGGCCTGCCAAGTGATCAAGCAACTTTATGAGCACCCGAGTGGGACTTTTTCAGGACAGTTCTATCAATTAGCCGATGCACCTCTTGAACCCAAACCATTGCAAGCCCCCCTGCCTTTACTGATCGGCGGCGGTGGCGAAAAAGTCACCTTAAGAATCACCGCTCAATATGCGGACGAATGGAATGTCTGGGGTACGGTTGCCACCTTAAAACATAAACTGGCCATCTTGGATGCGCACTGCGAGCGATTGGGGCGAGATCCAAGCACCCTAAAGCGGACCGCGGTTGCTTTGGTGTTTTTGACAGACGATGACGCCTTCGCTGAAAAAATGCGCCGCAACACCCAGGCGAGCATCTCCGGCTCCGTTCAAGCGCTGCAAGAGACCATCGGCGCCTACTGCAACCTCGGCGTCGATGAATTCATCGTTCCAGATTTTAATCTGGGCAATGATCCGATCGAGACCTTAGATCGCCTCATTAATGAGGTCTTTGCGCCGTTTCATTAAACGGCGCTTTCAGAGTTTTATCCGTCTCGATCAGGATCGAGGCGTTTTTGAGCGTCGCTTGTTTGCGCTTAGGCCAGCAAAAGCCTATAAGGGTTTTCTACTCAGAGTTCGAGAAAATTATGGCAGCACGAATTTTAGCGCTAGCGGTCCTGCTGCTCACCCTTGCGGCCTGTGGTGCTAGGGTCGATCAGGACACCCAGCGTACAACCCGTTTTGGACCCGTCATCGGTGCCCAAGAAGACGCGCTTTCGGTCTGGCGGGGGATTCCCTTTGCCCAACCACCGATCGGGGCCTTGCGCTGGCGCGCGCCCCTTGCGCCCTTACCTTGGACGCAAACCCTGACCGCACTTGAAGATGCGCCCGCATGTTTTCAACGCGGTTTTTTTCAAGGCGATAACGAAGCGCCTTTTAGCGGCGCCGAAGACTGCCTGTATCTTAATATCTGGGCGCCAACGCAAACGGCTTCTAATCAAGCCCTACCGGTCATGGTTTGGATTCACGGCGGCGCCAACACGCTGGGTTCGGCTGCAACCTACAACCCCAGTCATCTCGTTAGCGAGCAGTCCGTGATCGTTGTCACCATTGCATACCGACTTGGCTCATTCGGCTGGTTTCGCCATCCATCGCTGCGAGCGGGCCCCACAACCGCCATGGATGATTCTGGTAATTTTGGTACCCTCGACACCATCGCTGCCCTACGTTTTGTGCAAGACAACATCGCCGAGTTTGGTGGTGACCCAAGCAACGTCACAATTTTTGGCGAATCCGCTGGCGGACATAATGTCGCCGCCCTCCTCGCGTCCCCGCTGGCGGACGGGCTATTCCAAAAAGCCATTATCCAAAGTGGGATCGTCTCCGTCGCCAGCCTCAGCGAAGCCGAAAGTGATTATCCAAGCGATGGCGTCTCGGGCACGATAAGCAGTCAAGAGATACTCTATCAGTTGTTAATAGACGAAGGCGTTGCGGAAGACTTGGCCGGAGCAAAGCAACATCTCGCCAACCTGACGAGCTTAGAAATAGCAAGCTACCTGCGCGCGCAGACGCCTGCGAATCTGTTGCAAGCCGAGCAGGCCGCTAAACCTCGGAAGGTAGGCATGACTCGGGTATTCCCGGATGGTGTCGTGGTCCGTTCTGATGGCATCGTTGGCGCGCTCAAGGATCCCACTCGCGCCAAGGTTCCGGTTCTGGTGGGAACCAATCGGGACGAAACGAAACTGTTTAATGCCATGGATCCCCATTTAGTAAAATGGGGTCAACCCGATGGGCTTTGGTCCTTCATCGATCGAATGCCACTGGCGATTAAGAACCCTGATTATTATGAGGCAATGAGCGAATATGGCAGTGCGTTCTGGAAGCTTAGAGCAACCGATGACGTCGCACGCAGCCTTACCCAAAGCGAGCAGGCCGTATTCGCTTACCGCTTTGATTGGGATGAATTACCAACCATTCAAGACCTAAACTACGCCGATTTACTGGGCGCGGGTCACGCGATGGAACTCCTATTTTTGTTCCCAGCCGCCATGGAACAAACCTTGGTCTCAAAGTTTGTGATTGGAGATGGCGCTGAGGCGGCGGACCGCTTATCCCAGCAAATGCGCAATTATTGGGCCGCCTTTGCGTACACCGGGGACCCAAACCTCGGACTACCCGCGCCGCAACCCACGTGGCCGGCCTGGCAAGCAGCAGACAATGTCGAGCGTTTCCTGATTCTGGACAGCGATAACCACCAAGGCATTGTCAGCAGCACAGCCGCGCTGACTCTTAACGGGCTGCTCGCCAAGCTCGAGCAAGACCCGCGCTTTGATTTAATGGGGCGATGCCAAGCGCTTTACGGACTCACCTATCGAAATGGCGACGGCATCGACCCAGCCGCCTGGCAGACGTTTGCAGCAGGACAATGCTTAGACCGGGATTATCAAACCGTTACGCAGTTACTGGAGCGCCAACAATTTTAACTTCATTTCGGCTATTGGCCTTTGAAATTTGGCGCGCGTTTGTTTAAAAACGCGTCGATACCCTCCTGCTTGTCCTGCGTTTGCAATAGAGCGCTCTGAGCAAACTTTTCCATCGCCAAGGCCGACGCAGAACTGCCTTCCAACCCCTGCTGGACCATCACTTTCATGAAATGCGGCACAAAGGGTGCGAATCCCGCCAGATGATCGGCCATTTTAGTGACTTCTGCACTCAACGCGCTCGATTCAACAACCCGTGTTACCAGTCCTATTTGGAGGGCACGTTCGGCTGCGATGGGCTCGCCCATCAGCAACATCTCCAACGCCCAGCCTTTACCAATGAGGCGCGGCAATCGCGCGGTCGCACCCCCACCTGGGATAATACCGAGTTTGCCTTCAGGCGTTCCGAAGCGACTGCTCGGCGAACAAACTCTAAGATCACAGCCTAAGGCGACCTCCAGGCCACCCCCCATGCAAATACCGTCTATGGCCGCAATAGTGACTTTCGGTGACGCTTCAAGCTTCGCCGCGAGCCCCTGTACAATCGGCTCCATACCTTTTTTTAAATCTCGGTCCGCCACTTCATTCAAATCTGATCCCGCAGCAAAAGCACGGCCGCCTGCCCCCCAAAAGCTGATCACCCGAATCGTATCCTCGCTCGCAAGCAGGTCAAAAGCCCGATTCAACTCGTCAAGAACCTGCAAAGAAATAGCATTGTGTTTCTCGGGCCGATCAATCGTGATCAAACCCAATGGGGCGCGTCGTTCCAGACGAATGGTTTTAAAATCAGACATGAAAGATTCTTTTTAAGCTCAGATTTTCTTAACGCGGCCGAGCTTAGCGCAAGCCGCCAGGAGTTGCTAGGCACACCGTTATTACCCACACGATCCCGTCAAGGAAGACAAGCCGGCGCCGTCATCCGCACCTGCCACTGAGGAGACGACCTGCGCCACTTCAGTCGTTTTACAGGTAGTACAACCGCCTAAGGTACCTTTGCAGGATTAGAAATTTCCTGGCACTTGGACGGCTTCCAATCCCATATAGCCCCAGCAAACCAAACCGGTTGCATCTTCGGCGCAACTATAATTGCCGCCCACACTCACCTGTTTCGGATTATCCAAGACAGGCACATCCAACTGACCCTGCGCATTCTTTCCCCAGCACTGAACCCCTGAGTCATCCAACGCGCAAGTATGTTCATAGCCGACGCTGACATCAATCGGTCGCACCAAAGGTAGCGCCTGAGCTTGGCTGTGCTCATCATCGCCCCAACAAACAACCCCAGTATCATCGACGACACAATTGTGGTTGCCCAACCCACTGCTGAGGTATTTCGGATTCACGAGCTCTGGCACATCCGTTTGACCGTAAGCGTTCGACCCCCAACAATGCACCCCGTCATCATCCAGCGCGCAGCTGTGATAAAGACCTGCTGTGACCTGCCGCGGGTTACGCAAGGTCGATGGCACATCCGTTTGACCATTGAAATTCCAACCCCAACAATCCACCGTCGCGCCATCCAACAAGCAAGCATGTCGACCGCCCGTTGCGATTTGAATGGGGTTAATGGTGAAGGGCGCATTGGCTTGGTTTCGCGAATTGTCACCCCAACAAACCACCCCTTCATCGGCAATTGCACAACTAAAGTCGAACCCTGTGCTGACTTGCCGCGGATTCGTCAAGGCGGGCACTGTTGTTTGATCCGCATCACTATCACCGAAGCACTCAATAACCCCTGTTTTTAAATAACAACTGTGGGTACTACCCGTACTGATCACAACACCGCTTTGGGTGGCAGCGCGCAGCACCGGCAGGTCGTTTGCATAATCTAGTGGCCCTTTTTCCTCGATGAGTACCGGGCGCGGCCGTTTGAAATAATCATACAAGCTCACCGTTTCGGGTTTCGGTGGCGCGACAACGCCGCCCACAAAGGCCATCACCTCATCAGCATTCAAATAACTGCGCTTGCGACCCCAACAGACCAAACCCTCGTCACCGACGGCGCAGCTATGGCCACTGCCTAAAGCCAGCATTCTGGGGTTTTTAATGTCTGGCACCATCAACTGATTCTGGTTGCCGAACCCCCAACACGTCACCTTGCCCGAAGTGATGACGCAGCTGTGCAGACCGCCAACCCCAATGTCAGAGATCTCAATAAAAGGCGGCGCAATACTTTCGCCAAAGTCATTCGGTCCCCAGCAAACCATACCATCACGACTCGCAGCGCACGCGTGGGTACTGACCCGCAAGACCTCTAACCCGTTAAAGTCGGGCGGATTAAGCGTCCCATCATGATCAGTGCCCCAACACTGTACCCGGCCGCCCGAGATGGCGCAGGTAAAGTCATCGCCCGCCGCAAGGGCCGTAACACTTTCAAGTTTTGGCACATTCAGCTGACCATAATCATTCAAACCCCAACAGCGCACGCCTGCCTCGTCCAGGGCGCAGGCATGGCGACTGCCAACCGAGACCTTCACGGGGTTTACCAGTTTCGGGATGTCCAACAAGCCATCTGATTGCCGTCCCCAGCAACTTAAGCCCACATCTGAGATCGCGCACACCGTGCCTCGCGCACCGGCGCTGAGGGCTCGAGCGCCCGTGAGCAGCGGGACATCAAGCTGGCCCACGGTATTCTCACCGCCACACGAGACGGCGCCGTCATCGATAACGCAGGTGTAATTGTTCCCCGCACTCACATGGCTAATTTCCCCAAAGCTGACCGGGACAAAGCCAACCAAGATGAGCAGCAGCAGGCCCTGCTTCGATAAAAGATTTCTAAGCTGTTTAATCATCTGTTCCCTAACATACTGAATTCAAGGCTTAAAGTTGAAAGTACTCGCTGTTTTGAATTAACAGCCGGTTGAAACGTCTGCGCTCTGCCTTCGCCCAAGCCACGGATACGCCCTTGATTCACCGCACTTTTTTGATCTTGACGGGACCGCTAAATCAAGCCACATTTAAGCATGCCAATTTCGTTGACACCACAGCAAAATCAGGCCGGCGACCCTAACCTGGCGGCCCAGGGATTTGGTCGGTTGAGCCCTCATTCTGCCCTTCAGTTTGATTTAAGCACCCAATCTAGACTCGCCGCCGAGCATTTTGAACAATGGGGCTATGTTGTACTTAATGGCGCTCTTGGGGCTCGAGAAGTTGAGGATCTAAATCGATTTTTTAAAGACAGCCAGCGACAACGTCCAGATTTATGGGGCTTAGGGGCAAAACGTAAACCGCATCATCGAAACCAAGGCTTAATTCTGAGCCAGCCATTACTCGACTTCCCGGAACTCGATCGGTACCTGCAGCATCCTGGAAGTTTTCCTTTAATTGCCTCGCTCCTAGGCGGTGTTGAGCACGTGCGTTGGAGCGAGTTTAATTTCAGAGAAACTCCGCCGAACGCGGGTCTGGGTACGATGAACTTTCACCACGATGCGGTGTTACCCGATCGTCATTTGCGTTCGCCGTACTTACCCTGCGATTACCTATGCAGTATTCACTATTTAACGCCGGTAACCGACCTTAGCCCTGCGTTTTGCGTGGTGCCGGGTAGCCATCGCTTTGAATCGCTTCAAGAGGCCTATCAGGCGTTGGGCACGGATTACACTGAGCAACCTATCCGTGGCCCGGCAGGCACCTGTATCCTATACGACACG
>JABGWC010000313.1 GCA_018645765.1 Gammaproteobacteria bacterium
CGAAAACAATTCGATCGATTGATCGGTAGTTATCAAGCGATGAAGCATCCGACCGTGGATATTTTAATGGGCGCAGAAATGACGCGATCGTATCTGTATCATGCGGCAACGGTATGGCGCGATGAAACCGACCTCGCGGTCGTCGAGTCGGCGGTTCGTATGGCGAAATGCTGTGCGAGCGAGCAGTTTTCGGAAGCCGGTGATCGCGGAATCCAGTTCCACGGCGGTTTCGGTTTTACCTATGAATGTGATGCTCAGCTGTTTTTAAGGCGGGCGCTTTGGAGCCAATACCAGTTTGGAGATGAACGTCACCAACGCCAGAAATTGAGCGCGCTATTGTTCTGAGTTCACCGTTTAGCGCCAAGGCTGGACCAAAGGGTCTTGGTATTTCAGGAGTGAAGGCGCGTTATGAACCAGCGTGAGATTCGATCAGAACCGGTTACCGCATCGAGGCTCTCCCAGGCCCAGATCAGTCAATGGCGCGATCAGGGCTTTAGCTTAGTCAACGGTTTGATTGCGCCGGCTCTGCAACAGCAGCTGGTGGCTTTGGCGGATGCGACGTTTCCGGCGGCGGGTTCAGCGGCGGCCGACCAGGTGACCGACTTCGGTAGCAATGGCGCGCTGGTGTTTCCCTCACCGCATACCATCTTTAATGAAATCACGTTAGACGCTGTATTGCTGCAAGCGGTTGCAGACCTCCTTGGCTCTGAAGTCTCTCAATTACGAATCACCCAGTCGGATCTTTGGCCTAAGTATGGCCGTCGTGAACGGCAGTCTGAGCAAGACAATTGGGACCAGCGCATGCATGTGGATTATCCGAATCATTCTTTGGTCCATCCGCCGCGGTGGGAGACGCCGGAGGCGGTTGAGTTGATTCTGTATTATTCGGACGCCGCAGATTGCGGCGGCGAGACGGCGGTCGTGCCACGGACAGGCCCACAGGATCCTGCTTATCGCTGGCCAATGATTGATGCACCGGGTATTGGGGATCTGAGGTTTATCAATGATCGAGCTGCCGCCGAAACCTATCTTTTAGCAGCGGCGCCCGAGGTCGCTGAATTTCGGGCGGCGCTTTATGAGCGCGAGGCACGGGTTGCGTACAGGCCAGGAGATGTTCTGCTGTATCGGCACGACACGTGGCATCGTGGAACCCCTTTGAAGCAGGGGGCGCGGCGACTGGCGCACAATATGACGTTTCGAGTCGCGTCTGCCGAGTGGGTGAGTACACTCCATCCAGGATGGTCATGGTCGGCGTATCGACAGAGTCAGTTCTTTGAAAGGTGGATTGGCAGGGCGAGTGTACTGCAGCGGTGTGTCATGGGGTTTCCTGCGCCGGGCAATGCTTATTGGAATTCGGAAACGTTGGCTGCGGTGACGGCGCGTTATGGCGTCTTTGGCTTTGACCCTGCCCCATACGCGGTAGAGCCTTGACGCGGACGCAGGTGATGGCAAGGTGTTGAGAAGAAGGATGGGGCCGGCGCAATGACGACCCGTTGGAAGGCTCTATGGTACCTCGTCTGGGCAGAGGATGGGACGAGCCGGGGCCGTTAACTGGGATTGAACTGCATGAATGGGTTGAGGACCTGTTTAATGCCGGTCAGCTTGATCGGTGCAGACAGCACTGACAAGCAGATGCAAGCTTGGTCTTGGGTCGCAGACGGTCTGTGCACATCACCAGGCTCACGCATGAGAAAGTCGCCTTCGCGGTAAATGCCGTCTTCGTCGGAGAAGCTGCCCTTCAGGACAACGGTTAATTCGGTTCCCTTATGGTCATGAACTGGGGCCTTGCCGCCGGCATCAATGCGGTGCAGTGCGAGCTCATAATCGGTTTCGCCAACACTAATGGCAGCAACGGACAAAGTAGAGGACAAGCTTCGCCACTCAAGTTCTTGGGAATTCAGGAACCGATGCAAGTATTTAGGAAGCTGACTTGCAAGGTCCGGACAGAGACTAGACTTGGGTGTCCCAGCCGCTGCTTCGGCATCCGTATTGGTCGCCATCGGCGCATCAAGCATGGCTAGAGTTTGCGCTAATAAGTCATCCGATAATTCAGCTTCGTCACATTCTGTAAGCAGCTCACCACCAAGGATGTTAAGACCGCTTACGGCTTCTCGACATTGGTCGCAAAACTGCAGGTGCGTTGTAATTGAGATAAGGGGCGCCATTGACAGCCCGCCTGTTGCGTAATCAGTTAAAAGCTGCGTATTTGGATGATTATTGATCATGAAGCGTATACCACCTGTTCTTCCCCATTCGGGCTTATTTTTAGTTTTAATTTCTGCAGCGCAAGCCGCACTCTAGATTTAACAGTCCCAAGGGGGATGGCGAGCTCATCGGCGACTTCTTGACCCGACTTGCCTTGGAAGTACATCAAGGTCAGGACTTGGAGCTGCTCTTGGGGCAAGCTATTTAAATGTTCTCTAATGTTGCTGGCGTTACGAGTCTGAATGAGTGCGGTGAAAGGCGATGACTCTTCGTTCTCATCAAAAAGGTCCTCTGCAACCAACTCATCGGTTTGGTGGTTCTTTTTGGCGTGCTTTCGAAGCCAGTCGATGCGCGTGTTTCGAGCTATGGTGTACATCCAGGTGCTGGCCGCGGCTTGGGTCGGCGCGTAGCTTGGTGCTTTGCGCCATACCTTGATCATGGTTTCTTGGACCAATTCTTCGGCTTGTTCTGGTTCAACGCCGCCGCCTTTGAGCAAAAAGCCCTTCAACAGAGGCCCGAAGTGTGAGAATAAAGCGCCAAATGCCGCCTTGTCTTGGTGGCTTCCGACCTTTACAAGCAGGGCATTCCAGTCTGGTCCGCTAGGTTTATTCATTGTGGCCTTGGTTTTGATTTGAGTCACCATTATTCGCGCTTGCCCGTCTGATTTCAAAGTTTTACGGTAAGTTGAGCGTTTCAGATCATTATCGATCATTGCGATTGATGATCGCCTCAGCCGCTTGGGCTTGTAATGAGCGCATGGGCTCGTGAATGCGGAGTTGAGAGAGGTCGTAGCCCAAGGTTTGTACGGTTTTCATAAGGGTTGCGAAGGTTTCGGGGTCAATAGCCGGGGTTCGCGCCATAACCCAGACAAAGTCGCGCTTGGTTCTACCGATGATGGTGGTTTGGTAGGCGGCGTCGAGGTACACGACTCGATATTCAGCTTTGACGGGCCAGAAGATTTGCATGCCCCAAATCGCCGGTGACTCGGCTGAGATGAACGCTTTCAGATTGCGTTCGCGCAAAGGGCCCTCGGGGCTACCCTCTCGATAAGAATAAGTCGTCTCGACCACGCCGCCCGGGGCAAGTTTGTAAGTTTCAAGGGGCTCAACCGCGTTACGGTCAAAAGGGGTCTCAATATCGGCAAGCACGTGCCAATCGCCCATAAAGCGCGTTAGGTCTAGGTTAGCAACGGTATTCATAGGCGGTCTCGGTTGAGCGCTGCATCCATTCAGCAGTAGAAGTAAGAGTCCAAATCCGATCTGGGCGAATTTGAACGTCCTACGCGATGCTTTTCGGGTCGGATCAGCCGCGGACTTCCAAAGAAGGCCACTCAACTGAGGAATTCGGCTCGAGCGGTTGGGTTGGCCTTGAACTGACCACCCAAGGCGGTTGTCTCGGTTTGCGAGCTCGTATCCATGACGCCTCTCGATTTGACGCAGAAGTGCGTGGCTTTGATGCGAACTGCTACGCTATCCGTGTCGAGAAGCGTTTGTAAGGCCACTAAGATTTGCTGGGTCAAGCGCTCTTGAACTTGGGGTCTTTGGGCAAAGAAGCGCACGATACGATTGATTTTGGACAGGCCTATAATCTTTTCATTGGGGATGTAAGCAACATCGGCAACGCCATCGATGGTCACAAAGTGGTGCTCACAGGTGCTGGTGAGATTGATGTCGGTAATTTTGACCATTTCCTCAACGCCCATCTTGTTTTCGATGACGGAGATTTTGGGGAACTGGCTGTAATCTAGTCCAGAGAAGATTTCGTCAATGTACATTTTGGCAATGCGGTGGGGTGTCTCTGTTAAGCTGTCGTCACTCAGGTCGAGTCCCAAGGTGGTGACAACATCGCGCATAGCGGCTTTGATCCGAAGATATTTCTCGTCGCGAGTCAGGCCGGTTTCAAGCATTGGCGTCTCAAGTCCTTTGAGCACCAAAGCGTGTTTAACGGCGGCGGCTTCGGTGCTGATCGCAGTTTTTCGGGTAATTGATGAGGCGGCAAGTGACGTCATGTCTAGGTCCTTTTCGTGTTAGGTAGAAAAAAGTACGAGGCATTGATCAAATCAGATCAATGCCAGTTTGTCAGGATTTTGACCACAACTGGTCTCTTTGTCGAAATCAATCGTTGAAGTTAGAGTTGTTGGCCTCTCGTGGGGCGAGCCTTAAGAGCCAAGGGCGATGCTGGGTTAAGGATCGATAAGGGTACGAAGTAAGAATGATATTGAGGAAGATAAGCCTGGTTGATTTGAGACAGCGGGCGCAAAACGAATCCGTGAATCTGCTGATCCAAAGCCAGGATCCTGAGATTTATTTGGTCGAGGCGGATGTGAGTGGTGCGCGTTATGCTGTAACAATCGACAATGGTCAGCGACTCATGACTCGAAGTTTGGGCGCGATGAAGCGAGCGCTTGTCGGCATTGAATATGATGCTGCAACTTTGAGGCACCAAAGTAGTTTTGATGAAATGATTGGCAACCCGACTGTTGGCAGCGATCTTGCCCTAGAGATGCCACTAACCCTGTAGTGCTAGCGCTGGGTATACACGGCGTTGGCTTGCCACACTTTGGCTGCAGTTCAGTAATGATTAAAAGAGGATCTATCCTATGCCGCTTCAGACCGAGCTTGTGGGTCAGAGCACGTCACCAAGATACCACGCGGTT
This sequence comes from Gammaproteobacteria bacterium, assembly GCA_018645765.1. GTDB lineage: Bacteria > Pseudomonadota > Gammaproteobacteria > Pseudomonadales > Azotimanducaceae > UBA9926. Next base: position 4,862 of record JABGWC010000313.1, read on the forward strand.
GATGCGCGTTGGACCATGGCCTACGCCGCCGGTCTGCAAGACGAGAATCCGCGATTGCGCGATACGACCCAAGCAAGGCTCGCAGTACATCCCTTGTTTCCTGTTTGCTTGGAATGGCCGAGTGTTTTGGAGAGCCGGGCACTTCCTGGACACGATGGCTTGAGCGATGAGGAGCTTGCCCGGGGGGTTCATGCAACCCATGATTTGCATGTGGTAAAGCCGATTGTGCCTGGGCAGGTCTACCATACCACCGCGACGGTGGTTGATTTGCAGCCAGGCCAGCAGGGCGCTAGGGTTTGTTTACAGCTTGACACCTCTGATGAGGCCGGTGACTTGGTGACTAGAACCTGGCAAACCAACGTGAGCCGGGGCGTTATGATCCAAGGCCCCGCGGCAACGCCGATTGCGCAAGCGCCCGCCTGGCCCGAAATCAATCAGTCGCGGCAAGCGGACGGCGCGAGACGAGAAATACCCATCGCGGTCTCAGCAGGGCTCGGCAACATCTATACCGAGACGGCAAGAATCTACAATCCAATTCACTCCGATCGAGCCTTTGCGCTGGCTGCGGGCTTGCCAGACATTATTTTACATGGCACTGCATCGCTTGGACTGTCGGTGAGCGCCTTGGGGCGTGAGCTGCTCGGCGGCGCGGTAAACCAAGTCACCCGGCTGGGTGGGCGCTTCACCGGTATGGTCGTGATGCCCCAGACCTTAACGCTGCACATTACGGCGCAAGGCTCGGATTGGGCGTTGTTCGAGCTGCGCAATGACGTGCAAGCGCCAGTCATAAAAGATGGGTTTATGGTTTGGTCACAAGTGTCGGTCACGGCAATAACTTAACAGTCAAAATAAGATTGATGCGAGGTGAGATGTAATGCGAACCCTTCACTGGTTTAGAAACGATCTTCGGTTGCAGGATAATCCAGCGTTGCTTGCGGCTTGTCAGCAGGGCGAGGTGCTACCGGTTTTTATATTGGACACCGATGAGCCCGCGCGGTCGGTGCTGGGCGGTGCTTCCCGCGCTTGGCTGCACCGATCTTTAACGGCGCTGAATGCAAGCCTCAACAATAATCTGGTGATGCTGAAGGGCTCGGCTCAAACCTTGATTCCAGATTTGTGCGCGCGTTATCAGATTGAGGCTGTGACGTGGAATCGCGGCTACGAGCCTTGGACGATTCAGCGCGATTCGGGTTTGAAGGCAGCGCTAAAAGCCAACGGCCTTGCGGTTACCAGTTTCAATGGTGCGCTCTTATTTGAGCCCTGGGACACCGTAAAAAAAGATGGATACCCCTATCGGGTGTATACGCCCTTTTATAAGCATTGCATGGCGAATCTATCCACCCGGACGCCGGGCGAGTTCAACACCGCTCGGATTCAGATGCTGCCACATGGGGAACAAGCGGGACTCGAATCGCTTGCGTTACGCCCGAAGGTGGCTTGGGACGAGGCGATGTTGATGGACTGGACGCCAGGTGAGGACGGCGCGCAGGGTCGGTTGCAGCATTTCTTGGCAACCGGGATGGGTGACTATCGAGAAGGTCGAGACTTCCCCGCCAAGCGTTCGGTTTCTGGGTTGTCTGCGCATCTCCATTTCGGAGAGATTTCACCGCATCAAGTCTTAGCAAGCGTGCGCGCCGAGTCGCCCGCCGATGACAACCAAACGCATTTTATTAAAGAGTTGGTTTGGCGAGAGTTTTCTTACAACCTGTTGTATCACTTCCCTGCGTTGCAGGAGAAAAACCTGCAAGCGAAATTCGATCATTTCCCTTGGGAGGCCGATCAGACTTTTTTGAAAGCCTGGCAGACCGGGCAAACGGGCTATCCGATAGTGGATGCAGGGATGCGTGAGTTATGGCAAACCGGCAGCATGCACAATCGGGTCCGCATGATTGTGGCCTCGTTCTTGATCAAAAACCTGAAGCTGCACTGGCACCACGGCGAGCGGTGGTTTTGGGATTGCTTGGTAGACGCTGATCTCGCCAGTAATAGTGCCAGCTGGCAATGGTGCGCCGGTAGCGGCGCGGATGCAGCACCCTATTTTCGAATTTTCAATCCGATTACCCAGGGCCAACGATTTGACCCCGATGGGGAGTACACGCGGCGTTATGTGCCCGAGCTGAAGCGTATGCCTAGCAAATTTTTATATGAGCCTTGGGCGTGCCCGGTTGAGATCAGCCGGGCGGCCGGGGTTGTGATTGGAAAAGATTATCCCGCGCCGATCGTTGAGGTGAAGGCCTCCAGAGAGGCTGCGCTTGCGGCGTTTAGCGAAATGAAACGTCGCGCTGAAAGTTAGTTGACCGTGATGCCAAGCTGGCAAGATCGAAGTGTTTGGGTGCCTGCACTGGCCTATCTAGGCTTGATGCCTTTTGCCGCCTGCATTGTTGCCGATCAAGTGTTTCAGGCGCCGTTGGCCAGCCAAATTTTTCAAGTGTACGGTCTTGCGATCGCTACGTTTTTGTTGGGTAGCTGGTGGGGGATCGCGCTGACTCGTACTACATTAGGGGGCATGCCTTGGTTTGAGATTGGCCTCAGTAATGCTCTGTTGATCCTGGCCGTGATGATTTTTTTAATGCCGACGGTGTGGGGATTGCTCGCCCAGGGTGGGTTGTTTGTTGTGCTCTTGGCGGTTGAGCGTTGGCGCTTGGTGTTTCGGTCGGCGCCAAGCTACTATCAAAGGATGCGGCGCCGCGTGACCGTGTTGGTCGCGATGCTGCATGCCCTAATGGCCGCCCTTCAAATGAGTACACCCGGTTAAGTTATCCCCACATGTTGGTGCCGCCACAGACCGTCATGGCCTGGCCGGTGATCCAGCTTGAGGCGTTCGAGCCCAAGAAGACCGCAATACCTTTAAAATCATCTGGCTCGCCCAGTCGACGCATCGGCGTTATTTCATTGGCGCGCCGCTCGCCTTCAGGATTGTCCCAAAGCGCCTTGGCAAAATCGGTTTTAACCAGCCCAGGACAAATCGCGTTAACCCGTATGCCATGGGGTCCAAGTTCCATTGCCAGGTTTCGAACCAGCGCGATGTCGGCAAGCTTCGAGATGTTATAGGTCCCCAATACGTCCGAAGGGCCAAAGGCGCCGGTGCTTGCGGTAATCGCAATTGAGCCGCATTTTTTCTCGATCATATCCGGGGCAACCATCTTGGCGAGCCATAAGTTCGAGCGGACGTTGCTCTCCATAATTTTGTTGTACGCCTCGTCCGGAATCTCAAGGATTGAGCCGTAGTAGGGATTCACGCCGGCATTGCCGATCAAAAAATCTATGGGGCCCAATTGTCGATGCGTTTCATCAACTAAATTCTGAAGTTGCTCTTTGTAACCGATGTTGCAGGCTACGGCGATGGCTGATCC
>JABGWC010000006.1 GCA_018645765.1 Gammaproteobacteria bacterium
GTTCTGAAACACGGCGCACAGGCGCATGAGGGAGCACTCCTTTATGTCAATGCGGCTGCAGAAACCGCTTAAACTCTGAGTGACACAAAGATTGAATGAGCGCGTACATAAAAGTGACTAAGGCAGGGGCCGTTAGCAGACTGTTTCACGACGGAAAGCTCTTTTATCCGCTGAGGGCTCTTTACAACGCTGAGGGCTCTTTACAACGCTGAGGGCTCTTTACAACGCTGAGGGCTCTTCTAGAATGCGGAGGGGAAGCGATAAGGCCGGCGTTAACCTTGGATGCGTTGAGGCAGTACTTAAAAAAAGTGGCCCGTAACAAGACAATCGCGATCATAATTGACGAGGGAACGAGACGATGACAGCCGAGCAACACCTTCAATGGGTCTCAGAACATCTCAATCAGGGGTTAGTCTGGCTCAAGACCCAGTGCATAAACGATGGTAGGCTTTCCAATGCAACCCTTGATGAGCACCAGCAAGCAACCTATGACCTTGCCCTAAGCACTTCTGAAATTCGATGCGCCCAAGCCTATTTAGAGACAGCCCGCAGCACAGCAGGCTTAAATGAAACCATGGCGGAAACGTTTGCAGCCTCGATGATTCAATCCACGTTAAACCGCTTGCTGCTGAGTCCGCAGGACGTCGGGTTAACCCGGGCCGCCTTAGCGGCGCCAGACGCACTGGAAGCCTTTTTGGACGCCCACCTAAGTGCTGCGCATCTTGCCAAAATCGGTGCTGACTTAATTACGGTTAACGGCGAAACCCAAGGCCGCGGCTTACCCGAAGCCCAGCAAATGATTGCGGACACCTTCCATCAGTTCGCTGATGAAGTGGTTGCGCCCTTAGCAGAATCGATCCACAGAGAAGATCAAATTATCCCCGATGCCATTTTGGAAGGACTGAAACAGCTCGGCTGCTTTGGCCTATCCGTGCCAGAACAATATGGTGGTTTGCTGCCCGATGACCGAGAAGACACACTCGGCATGATTGTGGTCACCGAAGAGCTATCACGGGTCTCGCTGGGTGGTGCTGGCTCGCTCATTACCAGACCGGAAATCCTCTCCAGAGCGCTCATCGAGGGCGGCACCCCAGAACAAAAAGCCGATTGGCTGCCCGGTATTGCCGCAGGGGACACTCTTTGCGCCGTGGCGATTACTGAGCCCGACTATGGCTCTGACGTTGCCTCCTCCAAGCTCAAAGCGACCTTAACCGAAGACGGCTGGCTGTTAGATGGCGCCAAAACTTGGAGCACCTTCGCCGGCAAAGCCAACGTTCTGCTGACCCTGGCTCGAACCAATCCAGATTTATCATTGGGACACAGAGGCTTAAGCCTGTTCCTGGTTGAAAAGCCCAGCACCGACGATCACGCGTTTACGGTCAATCAACCCGGCGGCGGCGCTTTAACCGGCACCTCCATCAGCACGGTCGGGTACCGTGGCATGCACAGTTATCAACTCTTTTTCGACCAATATCTCGTGCCGCACAGCCACGTAATCGGTGAAAGTCAGGGCCTCGGTCGCGGCTTTTATTTCACCATGCGCGGTTTTACAGGCGGGCGCATTCAAACGGCTGCTCGCGCCTGTGGCCTGATGCAAGGCGCCTTTGAGCAAGCTTTGCGATATGTCCAAGACCGCAAAGTATTCGGCAAAGCCATCGGGCACTACCAGCTGTCTCAGGTTAAACTCGCGAAAATGGCGATGGCCATCGAAGCCGGGCGTCAGTTCACCTACCAGGTGGGTCGCATGATGGATGAAGGCCTCGGACAAATGGATGCGAGTCTTGTGAAACTCATCACCTGTAAATCAGCCGAATGGGTTACCCGAGACGCCATGCAGCTGCACGGCGGCATGGGCTATGCAGAAGAGACAGCCGTTAGCCGGTACTGGCTGGACGCACGCGTTCTTTCTATCTTTGAGGGTACGGAAGAAACCCTCGCACTCAAAGTGGTTGGCCGCGCGCTTATTGAGCAAGCCGCTTAACCCCCGTTATAATCACCGTTCAACCGAAGGATATACAACATGGATCTCAACTTTAACGACGAAGACTTTGCCTTTCAAATGGAAGTTAGAAATTGGATTAAGGACAATTATCCAGCCGAGATGAAAGCGCGAAAGCAGCGCAGTCCAGGTGGGCATCTCTCTAAAGAAGATCATGTTTATTGGCAAAAAGCCCTGAACACCAAAGGCTGGGTCGCACCGGGGTGGCCCGTGGAACA
>JABGWC010000278.1 GCA_018645765.1 Gammaproteobacteria bacterium
GATTGCCTCAGTCTCTGCAAGAGCATTATACAGCAAGGCTCAACCGCTTGTTTGTTGATGTCGAATGCGATGAATGCCTGTTATAGATCAGTGGGTACATTAAGGGAGCCCTCCCCAGATTGCCAGCGTCCAATCAAGGTTTTGTTCTGACTCGAACAAGGGCCCGATGCGGCTCCGAATTGGCCAAATTTGGTGAATTGGCGTTGTCACGTTGCGCTATAGGGACAATTTTTCAGCGCTGAGTCTGGTTAGGACATTTTTTGAAGATGGGCTAATATCGACGTCCCATTTTTGGTGTTGAACGATATTTCGGCATCGCGTTGATGAGCTGTGAGGCAGGATCTGTTCAACACTGAGGCGGCGTTGGATCTGATTCAGGCATAGTGATGGTCTCTCAGCGTTGATGCGCTGGCCGCTCAGGCGCAGCAGGCAAAGGGGTTAGGATAATCGGTTAAGAGACACTTGAACATGACGATCCCCTCTAGGCCAATGAGATAAAAGACAAATTGTTCGCGACATCGCGGAGAAAGGATTTCATATGACGCAAGGTAATGGTGCTGCATTTGCAAGTTCGCGAGATGAGATGCTCGTGCAAAGACTGCTGTTGAACGCGATCAACTGCACGCAATCGGATAACTTTTTTAGTTATTTCGAATTGTTCACACCGGACGCTGTCTGGATGATGCCATCGAACAGGCAGGACGTGTCGCTCTCAGAAGCCAAGCGGTTTTATCGCTTTACTGACAAGTTTCGGTTCGAGCAACAGGTCACGATTGACGAAGTTCAAATTTTTGGTCAAAGAGGGTTCGCCCGAATCTCGTTTGACGGCTATTTGATCGCAAAACGTGATTTAACGGCCCCGCCGATGCGGTCTATCAGTCGGCATCTGTGGTTATTTGCGCAAGACCTGAGCGGTGAATGGCGCCTAACGCGCGACATCTGGAATAATCCGAGGGAGCAAGAATAAGCGCTGCGGTCTGGTTGCCGTAAAACCAGCTTCAGAGTGCCCGTCATTAGATCGCCTTCTAGGCCCGCAAAAGCTAATCTATAGGAAAGCCAATCTACGGTTGAGAACGGTCGTGTGGCGATGGTTACCTGGTCCGCCTCTGGTTTAAGCACCTCACGGCAAGCCTTGAACTCAAACCGACATTGCGGCGCGTGTTTGTAAACCGCGATTGTAAAGGCTTCCTACTAAGAAGGAGTGGTGATGATCTATGACTTTGCGGTTGGACAAAAAAATCCAGAGACCTTCTCAACGGAAGCCTTAAAACGCGCGGCGCTCCGTGCGATTGATCTTGAAGGCGCGGCGATGAATCGTTATCCCGGCGCGAAGGGCAGTCTGGCGCTACGTGACTTGATGCCGCGCCTGAGTCTGGCAGACATGGTTTGAACGCGTTGGCAGATCAACGAGCGCCCCTGTCTCAAGTCAAATTGTTTTGGCTGCTGCAGATGGCGGGCTGGACCGGATGGATGATCGTGTTCGGTCTGCGCGATGCGGTTTGGGGGCAACCGGCAATTTTTTATCTGACGCTGTTTTTGGAGGCAGGGGCTGGTTTTCTCCTTACATGTTGCTTGCGATTGGTCTATCGGAAAGTTGCGCGGGTGACCGGCGCATGGGGTGCTCGGGCAACAGCGGTGCTTGTTGCATCGGGCATTGCAGCCCTTATCTGGCAGCCGATAAAAAATTATTCCCAGATTGAGCAGCTTTCGGAGTTAGAGGACCTCTACTATTTTGGCGCCTCAGCTTATTTTGTGGGTGTGCTCAGTTACTCCTACGCGGTGTTCCTCGGCTGGAGCGGGCTATACTTTGGTTTAAAGTTGTATTTAAGGCTAGGTGAAGAACGCCGTTCGCGGATGTTGGCAGAAGCCCTGGCAGTGGACGCGCAGTTGAAAATGTTGCGGTATCAAATTAATCCCCATTTTTTGTTCAATACTCTGAATGCAATTAACAGCTTGCTGCTGATTGATGAGGCCGCGCGGGCGCGGCTCATGATCCAGCGGCTGAGCGAGTTCTTACGTTACAGTTTGGAAGGGGAGGCCGTGGCGAAGGTGACGTTGGAAGAAGAACTTACTTCGGCTCGGGCGTACCTTGAGATTGAATCTGTGCGGTTTGAGGATCGATTGAGGACTCGTTTCAGTATTGAAAATGGGCTGGCGTCCTGTTTGGTACCCAGTTTGATTTTGCAACCGTTGGTTGAGAACGCGGTCAAACACGGCATCACACAATCTGAAAAGCCGGGTACGGTCTTGGTGTCTGCCAGTCGGGCTGAGAACGATATAATATTAATTGTGTCGGATACGGGGCCTGGTTTTGCGGTCGACCGGAACGATGCATCGGCATCTGGCTTGGGCTTGAAAAACACAGAACAACGTTTAGCGTTGCATTACGGGGATCAATTTATACTGGTGCGTCGGGCGCGCCTGGGTGGGGGCGCAGAGGTAATGATTAAAATCCCGATGTTGGCTGAAGGCGAATGACCCTGCGCCCAATGACAGCCGTTGTGGTCGATGACGAACCCTTGGCAAGGCGAGGATTGATCCACTTGTTGGATAAGGAGCCAGGTATTGATGTGGTTGCCGACTTTGGTCAACCCACGCGCGCACTTGAATATATTACGGCCCACCTTCCTGATGTGGTGTTTTTGGATATCATGATGCCGGGTATGTCGGGCCTTGAGTTGGCCCAACAGTTAGCACCGCCACAGCCCAGTTTGGTTTTTGTGACAGCTTTCGATGATTATGCCGTTCGTGCCTTTGAGCATCATGCGGTTGATTATTTGCTAAAACCTATCGACCCGGAACGGCTAACTGCGGCGGTCGCAGCCCTTGGCATTCGACACAACGGTTTGCGGGTGCAGGTCGAAAATGAGCGTTTAAAGGCGTTAATCACACAACTGCAGCAAGGCATCGCCGACGGGTTTAAGCGGCCGAGTTTTAGTGAGATGTTGGTGATTAAAGAGGTTGGTCGAACCACCAGGCTCGCGGTGTCGATGATCGACTGGGTGGATGCGGCCGGAGACTACATGTGTGTGCATGCCCAGGGCGAAACCCATATCCTCAGGTCGACCATGGCGAAACTTCAGCAGCAACTGGATCCCAGTGTGTTCTTGAGGGTGCATCGCAGCGCGCTGGTGAATGTGAATCGTATTCAGGAGATTATGGTCCATGCCAATGGTGAGTATCGATTAACACTGGTATCAGGGGACGTGCTCAAATCGAGTCGGCGTTATAAAAAGGAAATCCGTGCGCTGATGGCTTCGGAGTAGGACTGCTCGGGGCTCAAGACGCGCTCAATAAAGTGTCGCGATGCTTGTTCTAGGCTGAATTTCAAGTGTGTTCAGACTGTATACATCACTGACGGTTTTGATGCGGGTTGGAGGCCTTGGGTAGCGAAAAGGTGTCCGGGCCAGTGATGGCAGCCCCAACCCTGGATCAGTATCTTTACGAGCCGTCTGCGGATCACTTCGGCGGCATCTAATCTAGGGTTTATTGGCCTGGATGTCTTGGGTAAGCCAGGCCGATTTGGTCTGCCAGCGTTTGTTTAGCCAAGCTTCTGGATCGGTAATATCTGCTGCTAGAAATTCCTCTATCCGAATTCGAATGCGGGGCGTGCGGCCTTGTAGGCAGCGCCAAAATTGAGCTTGGCCTGCGGCATAGGAGATCGTGAGGTCGAGCACGGGCGTATCGGGCCGCGCATATTTCAGCATCGTGCTGAATCCGCCCAGTTTCGGCTTAAGCAGGTGGGGATAAGGCGAGTTTTGAATATTTGATTTTTTATCACTAAAACGGCTGCCCTCTGCAAAAACGAGTAGCGCGCCGGGTGCTCGGCCTAGTTTTTGTGCCGCAGATTCGATGGCCGCTAAATCCTGTGCGCGTTCGC
>JABGWC010000326.1 GCA_018645765.1 Gammaproteobacteria bacterium
CTTCGGTCAAAGTAATTATGGTGCTGCAAAAATGGGTATGGTGGGATTGATGAATGTCTTGGCTCTTGAGGGCGCCTCTCACAACATCCGAATCAATACGCTGGCTCCAGCGGCCGCAACGCGGCTCACCAATACCATACCCGGCCGCGACGAAAACCTGGAACAGCCCGATCCAGAAAGAGCACCCCACCTGGTGACCCCGGCCGTTTTATATATGTGCCGCGAAGACGCGCCAACCGGAAAGATTTTTCAAGCCGGTAATGGCCGATTCAGCATGGCCGCTCTGTACAGCAATACGGGCGTAAACCAGGGTGCCGACGCCGACTTTGAGTCCTTCTTAGAGGCTGAGGCGCAGATACTCGATTTGACCAATGCCCAGGAAGGCTGGTGGCGCAGGCGCGGGAAAAGCCCCACCTAAGTATTTTGAAAAAACACTCAGGTTGCGCTCGCCGATTGCATCGAAGAACTTGGGTACGCCGTCAAAAGGGTTAAAGGCGCAGGGTATTCTCGATGCTGGGCAACTGGTCTCGATGATCATGGCTGACATACAGGACGGTCGTTTGATTGCCCTGAATCAATTTTTCGATCAAGGCCAGCACGAGTCCACGGTTAAAAGCATCCAGCCCCAAGCAGGGTTCATCAAGTATCAGCAGCGCAGGTTGCTTGACCAGCGCGCGTGCAATCAAAAGCAACCGCTGATTGCCATAACTTTGTTGGGCGAAAGGTTGCTGCCGCGCCTGGGTTAAACCGATCAGCGCAAGCCAGGCCGCCGCAGCCGATTTTTGCGGCGCTGTTGGCCGCTGGTAAACGCCAACGCTATCAAAAAAACCGGAAATAATGATGCTCTCAACCGTGCCGCTCACGCGATAGGCCAAATGCAAGGCAGAGGACACATAACCAATGTACTGCTTAATCTGCCAAATACTCTCACCACTACCGCGCTTGAACCCAAACACGGTCAAATCATTGGTATAGCAATGCGGACTGTCGCCTGTGATGAGACTGAGCAAGGTCGTCTTACCGGAACCATTCGCGCCAGCGACTTGCCAGTGGACGCCTGGATCAATCCGCCAGTTGAGCCCATCAAAGAGTTGCCGATCCTCAAATCGGACGCAGACATTACGCATCTCAACCAGTGCTTGCTCAGCGCCAAGCGCTGGCACAGAACTGGGCAAGGGGGTTGGCAAAGCCTGCGTATCATTGGTTAAAACCACCATCTGATGAAGCCATGATCTTGCCGCCGCCGGGTTCATGGGGCCCTGGTACGCCAAGCGAGAATCAGACAAGTACGCGACATGATCCACCCAGTCGGGTAATGCTGCCCAATCGTTGAGTACTAGGAGCACCGTTTTGCCGCCGACGAAATCAGCCAAGCTACCCAACGCCACCGCTTGACTGGCAGCATCCAGGCCGGCCAAAGGCTCATCTAAAATGAGCATCGAACACTCGGAAGCCAAAGCTCGAACAAAGAGTACTTTTTTGGTTTCACCCGTTGAGAGCTGACGAAACCGTTGACGCAACAAAGGCTGGAGTTGGAAGCGACGAATCAGCTCGGTCAAAACGGTGTCGACTGGTTTGAGTTCAGTAATCAGGTCGGCAACCGACGTGCCTTTTAATTTATCATCCGAGTCGTCATATTGATGCCGCTCACGATCTATGAGCGCCAGATGCGCGGCGTCTGACACCACAACCACCTCTTGCGGAATCCCGGCGGCGGCGCCTGACAGTACCCGACCACCCCTTTCAATAAGTTCCAATAAAACCGACTTTCCTGAGCCATTGCGACCCGCGATAAACCATTTCTGGCCGCTTTCAATTTGCCAGGTGATTGGCCCGAAGGTCGTCGTTTCAGAAACGGTAACCGTCGCTTGATCGAGCGTCACAAGCTGGCTCATTCAGGCCTCGTCCAGCTGGAGGAATCCGCCACAATGAACCCTTTAAACGATGGCTTTCATCGCTGTCATATAACCGCGAAGCGTTTGACCGATGGCTTCTACTGGATGACTGCGGATTTCTTGGTTCACCGCAATCAACAACTGGTTGTCCACACCCACGTCATTGAGGCCTAAGCCCCGACCGATCACATCGGTCTCAAGGCCGGTCATAAAGTCGGCAAGCAATGGCAAACACGCGTGGTTGTATAAATAACAGCCATACTCGGCAGTGTCTGAGATCGTGCTGTTCATCTCAAAAAGTTTTTTCCGCGCAATGGTATTGGCGATCAAAGGCACCTCATGCAGGCTTTCATAATAAGCTGATTCTGCTTTAATGCCGGCCGCGGTCATGGTCTCGAACGCGAGTTCAACCCCCGCCTTGACCATAGCAACCATCAAAATACCTTGATCAAAATAGGTTTGCTCAAGAATATCTGCCTCGGTGACTGCCGTGGTTTCAAACGCGCTCTGACTGGTTTCATGGCGCCAGCCTAACAGTTTTGCATCGTCATCTTGCCAATCAGCCATCATGCCGCCGCTAAAATTGCCGGTCATAATGTCATCCATGTGTTTTTCATACAAAGGACGCATGATCTGCTTCATCTCTTCAGAGAGATCAAAAGCACGCAATTTGGCGGGATTGGAAAGTCGGTCCATCATGTTGGTAATGCCACCATGCTTGAGCGCCTCAGTAATGGTCTCCCAACCATACTGAACCAACTTCGACGCATAGGCGGGCTCGACGCCTTTATCGACCATCTTATCGAAGCAAAGCAACGAGCCGGTTTGCAGCATGCCGCAGAGAATCGTCTGCTCGCCCATAAGATCTGATTTTACTTCGGCAACGAAAGAGCTCATCAAGACACCCGCGCGATGGCCACCAGTGCCGGCAGCATAGGCCTTCGCAATGGCCAGTCCTTCCCCATGAGGGTCATTGTCGGCATGAACCGCGATTAAGGTGGGCACGCCAAAGCCGCGCTTGTATTCTTCGCGAACCTCGGTGCCAGGACACTTCGGCGCCACCATAACAACGGTTAGATCGGGTCGTATCTTTTGACCTTCTTCAACAATATTAAAGCCGTGCGAATAAGCCAAACAGGCATTGGCTTTCATCAAAGGCTCAATATCGGCCACCACCGAACTGTGCTGCTTGTCCGGCGTCAAATTCAACACCAAATCGGCCGTTGGGATCATTTCCTGGTAATTGCCAACTCGAAAGCCATTGCCTTCTGCATTCAAAAAAGACTGACGCTTTTCGTCGATCGCAGATTGTCGCAAGGTGTAGGCCACATCAAGGCCGCTATCGCGCAGATTTAGACCCTGGTTTAAGCCTTGCGAGCCACAACCGACCACCACGATCTTCTTGCCACGCAGAAAATCAACGCCGTCTTCGAACTCGGACGCGTTCATGAACTCGCATTGACCCAATTGCGCCAATTGCGCTCGCAAAGACAGAGAATTGAAATAATTGGCCACGTCGCGCCCCTTGAAAAAAAAGAGGCCTAACTCTAAGGGAA
>JABGWC010000171.1 GCA_018645765.1 Gammaproteobacteria bacterium
CATCTCCGTATCATCGATTACTGTGTCCACAAATCCGCGCAATGCTGAAATCGGCGTTTTAAGTTCATGAGAGGCATTGGCAACGAAGTCGGTTCGTACCCTTTCTAACCGGGGCAGTTCCGTTGGGTCCCGCAGTACCAGGATCATCCCTTCGACTGACGCGTCACCTAAGCGCAACCCTGAAACCTCAATCCGGCGCCCGCCGAGGGTCATCGTCTGGAAATGGGGGCCGATCGCTGTAAAGCCTGCCGTCACGATGTCGCTGAGATCCCGGGCAATTGAGAGGTCTTGAAATGGTTTATTGATGATACTCGATTGTTCAAGATTCAAAATAGTCGCAGCCGACCGATTGATCTCGATCACGGCCTGGTCTGCGTTGAGCGCAATAATGCCGTCTGTCATGCCTTGCAACACCACGGTCAGCTCGTTTTGACGTGCCGCTACTTCCTCTATTTTAGCTTGGGTACCCGCCGCCAGTTCATTCAGCGCCCGCGCAAGACTGCCAAGCTCGTTGGCATGCCCCTCATCGAGTCTAAGACTAAACTCCCCGCTTGCCATAAGCGCCGAGGCTTGGGTCATGCGGAGCACCGGCAGCACGATTCTGCGCGCAAAATACAACCCAATGAGAATCGCGATAAAGGTAAAAGCCCCCGTAAGGAGATTTACCTGCAAGCGCATTGCATTAACCTTTTGCTCGATACTGGTCAGCGGCGTACTGACTCGGACATAGCCTGTCGGTGCGTCCGGAGACCCCAATGCTAAGGCGACATACAGCATGTCTTGTTCCAGGGTTGTGCTGTAACGCTGGGCAATCCCAAGACCGATCGCGGAGGTGGTTGGCGCGCTGGCTGCAATGATCTCGGGGCGCCTTAGGTGATTTTCCATCAACCCGGCATCCTCACGATTGTCACTGAGCACCGTGCCATCGGAGCCCAGAACCGTAATACGTTGCTTAGACTGAATCACCGGCAGCGCGGCCTCCCGAAGGATCAAGGGGGTATAAAATTGTTTGAGGAGCTGGACTTGATGCGCTAAAGATTCTTCGATTGCGGCTCGAGCATCCGATGCGACCTGCTGGGCAGCAAAATAACCGATGCTGAGCGCAGAAATGAGGACAAGGGCGCACAGTAATCCCCAGACCTGCCAAAGCAGCTTGGATTGATAAATATTAGGATCAGCGTTGGTCGGCAAACCGGTACCCTACTCCTCGCACGGTTTCGATCAGGCCCGTTTGTGCGCCTAATTTCTTTCGAACCGAGCGAATATGGACATCGATGTTGCGATCGACCACGACAACGGCATCCCCCACAACGCGATTTAACAGTTGTTCTCTTGAAAAAGCCCGGCCTGGGTGGCTCGCGAGGACCATGAGCAGCTTGAATTCGGTTGCAGTGAGCTTTAGGGCGATGCCTTGTAGACTAGCCTGATGCCGTTCAATATCAATGATCAGGTCGCCGTGAAGGATTTGATCTTGCGTCTTTGATTCTTGGGCAGTCGCACGCCTTAAAAGGGCTTTCACACGGGCAAGGAGTTCCCGCGGACTAAAGGGCTTTGGCATATAGTCGTCCGCGCCGAGCCCTAAACCAATCACGACATCTGATTCTTCTTCTTTCGCGGACAAGATGATAATTGGTAACGCTTTGGTTTTCGCTTCAGCCCGCAGCTGCTGACAAATTGTGAGGCCATCAATACCGGGTAACATGATATCGAGAATGACCAGATCTGGGTTTTTGGCTTGAATCAAGGATAAGCCTTGATCGCCCCGGCCGGCCGTTAAAACGTCATAGCCCTCTCGTTTCAGATTATAGGCAACGATGTCTTGGATATCGGCTTCGTCCTCGACAACAATAATCAAAGGCTTGGACATGAGGACCCTACCGGTAAATCATACAGCGTTAACTGGCTTGAAGTTTTTGGAAAACCAACGAGGCATTGGTGCCGCCAAAACCAAAGCTGTTGGACATCACGGTGGTGAGTCCAGCCTGATCAATCCGCTCGGTCACGATCGGCGCGAAGGCAAGGTCTGGGTCAAGGGTTGTGATATTGGCTGAGGCGCAAATGAAGTCGTGTTCTAACATGAGAAGTGAGTAGATCGCCTCGTGCGCGCCAGCAGCGCCAAGAGAGTGCCCGCTCAGTGACTTTGTCGAGCTTATTTTGGGCATCGATTCACCAAAAAGCCGCTGCACCGCGGCAATTTCTGAGGGATCCCCAGCGGGTGTGCTGGTGCCATGGGCGTTAATGTAATCAATCGGCTCATCGATTCCGTCCATCGCGATCCGCATTGCGCGCTCGCCGCCTTGGCCCGATGGCGCAACCATATCAAAGCCATCGGAGGTGGCCGCATAGCCTTTCACTTCAGCATAAATTTTTGCGCCACGCGCTTTGGCATGCTCAAGCTCCTCGACAATGACAAAACCCGCGCCGCCCGCGATGACAAAGCCGTCTCGGTCTGCATCGAAGGCTCGGGAGGCCGTTTCAGGGGCTTGGTTTCGCTTGGTCGATAGTGCGCCCATCGCATCGAATAAGGCACTCATTGACCAGTGTTCTTCCTCTCCGCCGCCGGCGAAAACGATATCCTGTTTACCAAGTTGAATTTGCTCGAGGGCATGACCAATGCAGTGCGCGCTGGTCGAGCAGGCACTCGTGATTGAATAATTGATGCCCTTAATTGAAAAAGCAGTCGCCAGGCAGGCGCTGACCGTTGAACTCATAGTGCGGGTGACCCGATAAGGTCCGACTCGCTTAAGCCCCTTTTCTCTCAGAATATCGGCTGATTCAATTAAATTCGAGGAGCTTGCGCCACCAGATCCGGCGACAATACCGGTACGCTCGTTGGAGATGTCATCGGGTTCAAGGCCGGAATCTGCCAGAGCTTCTTTGAGCGCAATATAGGAAAAGGCTGCGGCGTCGCCCATAAAACGTCGTAGCTTACGATCGATTAAGGCCTCTTGATCGATTTCGATACTGCCGGCGATGTGCGAGCGCAAGCCCATTTCTTCGTAAAGGGGCTGGTATTGAATACCGGACCGTGTGGCTTGGAGCGCAGCGAGTGTTTCTGAAACGGTGTTACCGAGTGGCGAGACAATGCCCATTCCTGTGATTACAGCTCTTTTCATAACGTTTCGCTCCTATAAATCCTGATCAACTATTTGCCTTGGTCGACAACTTGTCCTGCTTGATGCAGAGGGCTTACTTGAAATCATCCAGCGACGTGAACAGTCCAACTTTGATGCTTTCGGCGGTGTATATTTGCTTGTCATCGACCAAAACAGCGCAATCGGCGATACCCAGTACGGTTTTACCTTCTCGAATTCGAGTCACGTCAATTTCATAGCGAACCAGTTTATTGGTGGGTAGTATCTGCCCTCTAAAGGCGACCTTGCCGCACCCTAGGGCTCGGCCTAAACCAGGATTGCCTTTCCACGCTAAAAAGAAACCTAAGAGTTGCCACAGAGCATCCAGGCCAAGGCAGCCCGGCATAACCGGGTCATTCACAAAATGGCAGTCAAAAAACCAAAGATCAGGATTGATATCGAGTTCGGCGATAATCTGGCCTTTGCCAGCCTTTCCGCCCTCTTTCGTAATCGATGTGATGCGATCAAGCATCAGCATTTTATCGATGGGGAGATGGGCGCCGCCGGGGCCAAACATATTGCCATTTCCGCATTCGAGCAGGTCTTGTTTGTTGAATTGAGTAAGATGGCTGACATCAAGCATAGGCGGTCCCGGTTTGGCTCGAATTGCTGAGCGCTTATCAATGAGGGGCGCAGTATAGCATCGCGCTTATAGAATAAAACTTTGACATATTGGGGAGAATCTGGAAATTTGCGCTAGTAAAACGTGTGGTGGTTCCTGCCAATAATCATTATGGAAATAGAATATGATCGAGATTAGCCCGCTATCCGTGGTGCATCCTGATGCCAAAATCGGGACAGATTGCGTAATAGGCCCGTTTTGCACGATTGGAGAGCATGTTGAGATTGGCGCCCGTACGTGTCTTAAAAGTCATGTGGTGGTTGATGGACATACAAGCATTGGCGAGGATTGCACGGTCTATCCTTTTGTGACCCTGGGTATAGACTCTCAGGATCAAAAACATGTCAAAGGGTCCGTGTCCTACACGCGAATTGGGGATCGAAATACGCTGCGCGAATTTGTTTCGGTGCACAGTGGCACGGAAGTGGGTAGCGTGACGGTTATTGGCAATGATTGCGCCCTGCTCGCTCAGGCGCATGTCGGTCATAATTGCCAGGTCGGTGACCATGTCGTGATGAGTCATAGTGCGCTCTTGGCGGGTCATGTTGTCGTGGGTGATCATGCCAACATCGGCGGTTTGGCCGCGGTCCACCAATTTTGTCAAATCGGGTCTGTTGCGATGGTTGCCGGGATGGCGCGTGTGGTGCAAGACGTCTTGCCTTACACCATTGCAGAGGGCTTCCCAGCCCATATGCGCGTTGTGAATAAGATTGGGCTGGAACGCGCTGGATTTTCGACGCAGAAGATCAAAGAAATTCGAAGGGCCTTTAGAATTTTATTTACACGTGACCTTCGTTTGGAAGAGGCGGTTGCCGAAGTGCGTAAAGAGATCGGGGAATCCGATGAAATCAAGAGGATGCTGGAGGCCATTGAGCGCTCGCAACGGGGACTCGCGCGGCCTGATTCGGCAACGTTTGAAATGAATGTCGGCTGAGTGTTCATCGACGCGAGCCTTGTCTGAGGTTCGCTTAAAATACGGCTAGAAGGGAGACGGTTTTGATTAAAGCAGTTCTTTGGGATTTCGGAGGGGTTTTAACCTCGAGCCCGTTTGAAGCGTTCACTCAGTACGAGCAAGCCAACGGTTTGCCCCGCGACTTTATCCGGTCAATCAATGCAACCAATCCCGATACCAATGCTTGGGCCCAATTTGAGAGCAATCGAATGTCCGTCGAGGACTTTGATGCGGCCTTTGCGGCAGAGTCCGAAGCTCGTGGTCATTTAATCCGCGGTCAAGCGGTACTGTCGCTACTGTCTGGCGATATTCGACCGCGCATGGTGCAAGCGCTCAAACAGATCAAGCAAACCCATGCCGTCGGCTGTATCACCAACAATGTCAAAAGCGGTCAAGGCGCTGGTATGGCGCGCTCTGAGTCCAAGGCCCAAGCCGTCGCTGAGGTCATGGCGCTGTTCGATACGGTGATCGAGTCAAGCTTGGTGGGCATTCGTAAGCCCAATCCTGAGATCTATCTAATGGCCTGCCGGGCCTTATCGATTGACCCAACGCAGGCGCTATTCATTGATGACCTTGGGATCAACTTAAAGCCCGCAAAAGCGCTCGGTATGACGACGATCAAGGTATTAAACGAGGCTCAAGCCTTACAGGATTTAAGCGCGGCGCTCGGTTTAGCGCTGCCGAGCTATGCCTGACGCAAATTGGCATCTTAGGGCTTTGACAGGCCTCACTGATCAAAGTGCGATGATGTCCGCACCCTCCGCCACCTCTGAGGCCAGCAGTATAGGTTCTATACCGGTCTGCTGTCGGTACGCACTTGCAACCCATCCTTGGTGCGCTTCAAGGTGCTTA
>JABGWC010000025.1 GCA_018645765.1 Gammaproteobacteria bacterium
CGGAGTCGGGTTCAAGCGTGATGCCCCCCATCGTCAAGATAGAAGACGTTGCCATCCGGGTCCTGAAACAAGGCTAAGTCGCCGCCCCAAGGCTGGCGGGTCGGGACCATATCAAAGACAACACCTTTGGCGGATAGGGCCTGATAGGCGGCTTCAAGGTCATCAACGATCATGCCAACACCGGTATGAATGCCAACGAATTGACCCGATAGGTCTTCTGCCAGCGCCAGTGGCACTGGGCCCCCTTTGAGTGGCGCGTAACCGAACTCGGGCTCGAAGGCGCCGAGTTCGAAGCCAAGCACCTCGGTGTAAAACTGGACCGATCGTGAAAGGTTTGACACAAAGATATTGATATAGCCGAGTCGCATTGCTGGATCCTTGGTTCAGAAAAATTTTAGCGTGGAGATGATTGAATCTAAGACTATTAACCCGCAACGAGAAATTTGCAAACCGTCTAACCGTCTACCTGAAAAAGGAGTTTTCGCTAAGAAGAGTGGATTTAGAACCCGGTATCATGGGCGATTAGTCAATTTTCTGTGACCTGGATGGGCCGTTTGCCTTAAGCGGTCGGCTAGGATTTTTTGTAAGTTTGCAGGCTAAGCCGATTTTTAATCGACCTGTCCCTTTGAAAAGAGGGCTAGGCGCGTGTCAATGAGGTCTGGTAAAAAGTAATTTTCTTACGAGGATGTGCAATGGATTGGCGCAAGTTAAACCCAAGAGTCATTGCGGAGTTTCGCCAGAATGCTGGCAAGGTGTCAGGATTTGAAGGGTTACCATTGATTCTGCTGCAAACCAAGGGGGCACGCTCGGGTAACCGGTTTGATGTGCCTTTAATCCCCGTGCTTGAAGACACGCGCATTTTCTTGTTTGGGACGAATGCTGGATCGCCTAAACAACCGATTTGGGCGCTTAACGTGCTTGCGCATCCGCGCATTGTTGTGGAATACGATGGTCGGGTCTTTGATGCAATCATTGAACCGCTTTCAAGCGTCGACGCTTCTGCGCGCCTTGCGCAGCGCGCACAAGGCAGCGAACAACTCCAGCAATATCTTGCAAATGCTGCACCCCGGGTTGTACCCGTTTTTGAAGTCTGCGAACTGGATTAGCGGATGACAGACGCAGCCGATTACCCCAAATTTTTTGATGAGTCGCTCAGCCCGGTGAGCCTCGCGCTCCTCAAAACCACCTGGCGATCAGAGGTGGGAGCGCTCGAGCGTAATGTTTGAATATTGCCAGGCGGTATCAAAGTCTGCTTTCACGATATTCGCCGCCGCCGTCTTGCCCTGTGCCAAGAGTGCTTGCTGTAACCCCAAGAGCGACCAGCCATTATTGTGATTCCATTGCAGGTCCCGTCGATAGACCGCCTCGGCATCCGCTGCCCGGTTCGCTTTGAGCAAGGCCGCGCCAAGATAATGGCGGAGCGGCTGGGGCCAATCCGGTGGCTCCGTGTAATTGTTCAGATCCTCCAGCGCAACGCCCGTCTCAAAGGCTTTAATGGCGCCGTCAAGATCGCCCGTTGCCTCTAGCAGTTCGCCGCGAAGACTCAAAGCGGCCAGCTCTAATATACGGGCATTGGGCGTTGCCCCCGCCTGGCCGGCGTCCTTGCGGCTGAGTTCAACGAAGGCTTCAAGCGCGGTTAGATGCTCCCGCGCTTGGCTGAAAGCCTTCTGAGCGATGTGCGCACTGCCTTGTGTGTAGGCCCACATGCCGCTCAAATAGGGCGCGCCATCGGCAGGCGGTTTGACCTCCAGAACCCGCGACCATTGACCAAAAATTTTGTGCACCAACCAGGGCGCTGCGATTTGTTTTTGGTTTCTTGGATTGCGCGCAGCGCCCTTGGGTAGTCTTGCGAGGGTTTGCTCGGCGGCCTCAATGGCGGTTTGATAGTTGCCTTGAACCGTCGCCGCGTAGCGGATGAAATCGATGGCATGCGGGGCGTGAATACGATGGGACAGGGGATAGGTGCCGAGATTGGGAAGGGGATGATCCCCCCAAATTTTTTTCAAGGTTTGGTCCACCGCAAGGGCGCGTTCATTGTTGGTGATCGCGCGCTGAAAGTCGCCGGTTCGAACAAAGATATGCGCGGGCATATGCACGACATGCCCGGCAATGGGCATCGTGGCTTCGAGCGCATTGGCTGAAACCAGCGCTCGCTCGGGCATTCTCGAGGCCTCGATAAGGTGTATGTGGAGGTGAAAGACGCCCGGGTGTTGTATCCCAGTTGCGATGACGCGCTCAAGCGCCGCCGCGACCTCGGCTGTTTCGGACTTGGGATTGCCCTCGCTGTCCCAGTAGTCCCAGCGTTGGATCGACATGTAGGCGCCCGCATACAGGGCCGCAATATCCGGATCAGTTGGATACTGCTGGTTTAAGTCGCGCATGGCGGCTAAATAGGCCGTATCACGGTCTTGCGCGCTGGGTCTTTGCGCTTGGTCATATAGTTTCTCAAGCGCTGTGATGAGCTCTGCTTCTTTCGGCGTCGCGCGAGCAATGCGGGCAACCGCGGCGGCAATGGCTTTTGCGCCTTCGCCCTTGGGGTCATCTGGCATGCGCGCATAACGACTGTTCGGGTTCGGGCCCATGGCATGCGCGAGTCCCCAGTAGGGCATCGGGTGGGTTGGGTCTAGTTCGCTGGCGGTTTGGTAGGAGGCGATCGCCTCCGGAAAATAAAATCCCCAGGCAAATCGTAAGCCTTGGTCAAAATACGCTTGGGTTGCCGAATTTTGGGTCGAAATCGGGCGGCTATAAGTGCCACTGTTATCGATCAGCGGCAGCCGTTGTAAAACGTTTTCTGTATCGGCTTTGATATCCAGCGTCCCCAAAATCAGCAGCGCAAGCATCCAACAACGGCCTTGAAAATCGGAGTAGCGATGCCGGGCGCTGTGTCTTTGATCCATCCTTTGCATGACGCATTCCTTTGATGTTGAGCCAGGCTGGGTTTGTCTGGCATTTTTGTTCAGGGCCCGACGCCGACAGGCGCCTTGGCCCCTAGGAGTGGAGCATCTAACGTGTTGTTAGGTCAACCCAGCGGGTGACTCATTCGCCAAGCCAAAGCTACTATTTCAACGGCTACGCGAAATGAGGGGTTTAGACGTTCGATACGCTAGGCCACCCTGGTGTCTTTGGCGTGAGGCGGTCAAATCGGTGATGTGGGTTCACAGGCTCAAATTTTCTGCAGCTTCGGGCTGAGCCCGTTCTTAAATGGGCTGGTGCCGTGTGCGTTGGAAGCCATTCACGTCAATTTTTTCGAGTACTTA
>JABGWC010000057.1 GCA_018645765.1 Gammaproteobacteria bacterium
CCGCGTCGAAAAATTTAAGGGCAAGCCTCGGGGCGTTGCAGTTTTATGATATCTTTTGCCGGCCCTCAATCCTCAGCGAGTCCTGATGAAAACCCGATCCTTTTTATGTCACGAAATAGCCGATTCTATTGATGGATTAACCCTCGTTGAGATGACGTTGGCAGATCCCGCGCCCGGTGAAGTTCAAATTGAAATCAAGGCATGCGCCGTCAACTTTCCAGACATCCTTATGATCCAGGGTCGATATCAGTTTAAGCCGCCGATGCCCTTTGCCCCAGGAGGAGAATTCTCAGGCTTAGTCTCCAAGGTGGGGCCAGGCGTCCTACATCTTAAGGCCGGCGACCGCGTCGTTGCAGGCACCCGGTTTGGCGGCTTCAGCGAGCATGCCAACGTGCCCGTCGAAAGTGTCCGCGTGCTGCCAGAGCATGTGAGCTTCGCCAAAGCGGCAGGGTACGCAACCGCCTACTTAACCGCCTATGTCGCCCTGAAAGTCCGAGGCCAATTGGCCGCATCAGAAACCCTGTTGGTTCACGGTGCAGCCGGTGGGGTGGGGATGGCCGCGGCCGATTTAGGACAGTATTTTGGCGCGCGCGTCATCGCAACGGCCGGCACGGATGAAAAACTGCGCGTGCTCGAAGCGCGCGGCGTGGACGGCGTGATTAACTACACGCAAGCCGATGGTCGCCTCGGCGGTTTCCGAGAAACCGTGAAGGCTTTAACTGACGGCAACGGCGCGGATGTGATTTTTGATCCTGTGGGCGGTAGCGTTTTTGATGAATCCATGCGGTGTATTAATTGGGGCGGGCGTCTCTTATCGATTGGCTTTACAAGTGGCGTCTGGCCCAAAGCCGCCGTAAATCACATTCTGATTAAGCAGATTTCAGTGATTGGGGTTCGCGCGGGAGAAATTGGTCGGCGCGATCCTGCGCTGGGCCAAGCCTGTCGGGATGCGGTGTTCGAGCTGTTATGTGACGGCCTTATCGATCCGTATATTCATAAAACCTACCCCCTAGAAGACGGCATTGCCGCCATGACATCACTACAGTCACGCGCTGTGATCGGCAAAGCGGTTCTAACGATGAATGGTTATGAAGCGGGATCAACGGCCTGACTGAGGCGCACCACCTTCGAGGCAATCAATTCATCGATCCGCGCCTCGGATAGGCCCAAGTCTTTCAAGATGGCATAGGTGTGTTCACCCAACTTTGGCGGGTCTCCAACCGGACGATGGGTCAACGATGACAGTTTGATGGGATTGGCAACCGTCCACTGGAAATCGGGATCCTCCGAATGCGTTTCAATGATCACTTCATTTTCAATAAGCTGCGCGCTTTGAACCACTTCGGAGATTTTTTCGATCACGCTGTAACTCAAGGACTCAGCATCCAGCGCCTGGCAAGCCTCGATCATCGTAAGGGCGCCGATCGCATCTTGAAACAACTGCCGAACCTCATCTCGCTGTTTCATGATGGCGCGCAACGTGACAAACCGTGGGTCTTCTAACCATTCAGGGTGCCCTAGGGCGCGGGCAATCGCGGGCCACTCTTTATCTGGATTTGGCGAAACCAAAACCAAGAACCGATGATCTGCAGTTTCATAAATCATCGCAAAAGGCGAGCGATACCCTTTTTCTTCCAATATCTTACTCAGATCAAATCCAGCGATCGCGCCCTGCAAATGCATTCCGTTCGACCAAGCCCCATTCGCCACGAGTGAGGTTTCAACCGCATCACCAAGCCCTGTTTTCTCGCGCTGATACAGCGCCATCGTGATGCCCGCAAACAGGGTCATCGCAGACGCATGATCGCCAACCCCGCCCACCGGGAAGTTTGGCGCGGTTTGTCCTTTTTTCATCAAGTCTAAAATGCCCGCACTCGACCACCAGGCGGTCGTATCGTAACCGCGTTTATCGGCATCTGGGCCCTTCGTTCCAAAGCCGGTTAATTGACCATAAATTAAACGCGGATTTAAACCTCGGAGACGCTCGTAGGCTACATCATAGCGATCGATTTGATCGGATCTAAAATTGTGCACAAAGATATCAGCGGTTTGAATCAACTGATGAAGGATGTCGCGACCCGCCTCGGTGTTGAGATCCACCGAGATCGCCTCTTTGTGCCGGGATGTCAGCGCCCAATTAAAGTCAAATCGATGCCGGCCATGCAGCAGTCGATAGGCATCGCCCGCGGGCGCCTCGACCTTGATCACCCGAGCGCCAAAATCGGCAAAAATGGTCGCAGCACCCGGGCCCGCAACAAACGAGGCGGCATCAATGACAACAAGATCTTTAAAGAGGCTTTCCATTTCAGTTTGCATCGTTTCAGGTAAACCCCTATCTTAGCCCAGTTCTATTTATTTCTGCGAGACGGTGGTTGTTATGTACGACGTGTTAAAAAAAGTATGGGTTGAAATGACCGGGCCAGGGGGCGCCTTTGAGATTGAAGAAATCGACGTTCGCGGCTTCCCAATGCGCACCTTTAAAGCAGCGCCGCCATCGCTTCGCGAGGTATGGCTAAGCTCGCTAGCCTTTGCAGAGCGGCCCTACTTGGTGTTCGATGATGAAACGTTAACTTACGGAGAGACCCACGACCGCGTTAATCGAATGGCCGCTTGGATGCGGGCATCGGGCTTAAAACCAGGGGATCGGGTTGCGATTGCCCTGCGTAATTTCCCAGAGTGGATGCAATGCTATTGGGCCGTGGTCTCATCCGGGCTCACCGTTGTCGGGATGAATGCCTGGTGGGTTGAAGACGAAATGGACTACGCCTTGAAGGATGCGAGTCCAAAACTGTTGTTTGCCGACGAGGAACGATTGGCACGCTTTGAAGGCCTTAGGGCGCACTATTCAGACTTACCCGTCGTGGGGATTCGTTGTGAGGCCCGAGACTGGGTGACGCCCTTCGAATCAATCATGCAGAGCGAACCAAGCCTGCCTGATCTGGTTATTGATCCTGACAGTGATGCTTGCATCTTTTATACCTCCGGCACCACGGGACGACCCAAAGGTGCGCAACAAACCCATCGCGGTTGCGTTCATAACATTCTCAACATGGGGTTTTGGAGCGGTTGCCTCGCCCAAACCATGCACCTTGTTAAGGGCACGCCCCTACCGGACCCGACCACGGCACCTCCCGGATCCGCACTGGTTACAACGCC
This sequence comes from Gammaproteobacteria bacterium, assembly GCA_018645765.1. GTDB lineage: Bacteria > Pseudomonadota > Gammaproteobacteria > Pseudomonadales > Azotimanducaceae > UBA9926. The sequence continues at coordinate 3,157 of JABGWC010000057.1, forward strand.
CTTGTTCCACGTCACCGCCAACAATTGTCTTGCGCACGCCATGACCCTTGGGGGCGGCAAATTGGTGCACATGTACAAGTGGGATGCTGGCGCCGCCTTAGCATTGATCGAACGCGAAAAGGTGACGAACCTGACCGGTGTACCGGTCATGAGTCGAGAATTAATTCCCCACCCAGATTTCGATAAATATGACCCCTCGAGCCTCATTTCCGTCGGCGGTGGCGGCGCGCAATTGCAACCCGACCTCGTTGGAAAAATCGATCAACCCATCACCAACGCTCGGCCCAGCACGGGCTATGGCATGACCGAAACCTGCGGCATCATCACCTCCGTTGGCGGCGATTTCTTTGTCGACAAGCCTGATAGCTGTGGTCCAGCGATGCCGTCCTTTGAAGTCAAAACAATCGATAGCGAGGGCAATCAGACGCACGGTACCCCAGGGGAACTGCTCGTTCGAGGCGCGCCCGTTATTAAAGGGTATTTAAACCGAGTCGAGGCGACCAAGGAGTCGATCACAGAGGGCTGGCTGCATACGGGGGATGTTGCAACCATTGATGACACCGGGTTTATTTTCATCGTCGACCGGGTCAAGGACATGGTCTTGCGCGGCGGTGAAAACATCTACTGCTCTGAGGTTGAAAGCGTCTTGTTCCAAATTGACGCGCTCGCGGAGTGCAGCGTATTTGGCGTGCCGGACGATCGACTGGGCGAAGAAGTTGGCGCGGCGATCTACTTAAAGCCAAACCAACCTGCCACCCCTGACGATATTCGTAGCTTCTGTGCAACGCTTATGGCAAAGCACAAAATCCCCCGCTACCTCTGGATTTTGGAAGCCCCCCTGCCCCGCAATGCGAGCGGTAAATTCTTGAAACGCGAACTGCGGGATCACCTCGCCCTCGGCGACGCAGTTTAAATTGGGGTTAACCTAGCGGCGCCCAGATGGCTTCGGCTTGGCTTTTGCGCGATGCCTCGGCACTTTCGGCACTTTCGGCAAACCCAAATGCTGGGTTTTGAAGGGTTGTCCCATCGCGATGGGACCCCCAAACTGGGTTCGCGGCACCAGATGAGCGCGCGTATTGCCAATTAAATCTGCGCGTCCCATCCGCCGGAGCGCTTGTCTTAACATCGGCCAATTAGTGGCATCGTGATATCTCAAGAATGCCTTATGCAATCGGCGTTGCTCCGGTTTCTTAACACTTTCAACTGGCACAGCGCGACGTCCCACCCGGTGCAACGGGTCAGAGCCACTATGGTACATCGCAGTCGCTGTTGCCATCGGCGACGGATAAAACGACTGCACTTGATCTGCCCGAAAGCCATTGGACTTTAACCACAGAGCAAGATTCATCATGTCTTCATCAGTGGTGCCAGGATGGCCAGCAATAAAATAGGGGATGAGATATTGCTCTTTTTCAGCCTCGGCGGAGAACCGATCAAACAAGGCCTTAAAGGCATCATAAGTGCCAATGCCCGGCTTCATCATCTTAGATAACGGCCCACTTTCGGTATGTTCCGGCGCGATTTTGAGATAACCGCCGACGTGGTGCTTCACCAATTCTTCAACATACTCTGGTGTTTCAACCGCCAGGTCGTAGCGCAGGCCAGAGGCAATCAAGACCTTTTTCACACCCGGGATTGCCCGCGCCTTTCGGTACAAGCCAATCAACGGGGTTTGATCCGTATTCAAATTCTTACAAATCCCGGGATAGACGCAAGAAGGTCGTTTACAACTGGCCTCGATCGCGCGGTCTTTACACGCCAGCCGCCACATATTCGCTGTTGGCCCACCTAGGTCCGAGATGACCCCAGTAAAACCAGGGGTTTTATCTCGAATTTGTTCAATCTCATTGAGGATAGACGCTTCGCTGCGACTTTGAATAATCCGACCTTCATGTTCTGTGATCGAACAGAAACTGCAGCCCCCGAAACAGCCCCGCATAATGTTCACCGAAAACCGAATCATGTCGTACGCTGGGATCTTGGCATCGCCGTAACGGGGATGTGGCACCCGTTGATAGGGCAATTCAAAAACCCGATCAATTTCTGGTGTCGACAGCGGGATGGGTGGCGGGTTAAGCCAAACCCACCGATTGCCGTGCTGTTGCACCAGTGGCTTTGCATTTAAGGGGTTCGTCTCGCGGTGCAAAATGCGAGAAGCGTGCGCGTAGAGTAAATCGTCCGCTTTAGCAGACTCAAAGCTCGGCAATTGAATATAACTCAGCACCTTCGTGGGTAACGGCTGCAGTATCTCATCCACGGCTTTCGGCTTAATTCTGACATTAGGTTTGAAAGCAGGCTGTTCTGACGGCAAAGGTTGCGCCATCGGACCAGACCGCGCGATCAACTGCACAGACGCGCCTTCTGCGACCTTGGCCTCAGGCAGTTGGCTCTCATCAATCAACGAGTACGCTTTTGGCAGCGTTGAGGTCACAAAGGCTGTTCCTCGAATATCTTTGAGGTCTTTAATCGTGTCCCCAGCGGCAAGCCGGTGCGTCATCTCAACCAGCGCTCGCTCAGCATTGCCGTACAACAAAAGGTCCGCACCTGAGTCGAGCAAAATAGAGCGCCGCACTTTGTCGCTCCAATAATCGTAATGTGCAATTCGCCGCAGACTGGCCTCGATCGACCCGATGACCAATGGAACCTGCCCATAAGCCTCACGGCAGCGTTGGGCATAAACAATCACCGCTCGGTCCGGCCGCAGACCGGGCGCACCCGCTGGTGAGTAGGCATCATCGTTTCTTCGTTTTCGGTCGGCCGTGTAATGATTAATCAAGGAGTCCATGTTGCCGGCTGCCACACCGAAATACAGACTGGGCTCACCCAACGCTTGGAAGGGCGCCACCGATTGCCAATCCGGCTGGGCGATAATCCCGACTCTAAAGCCGTGCGACTCCAGTACGCGGCCGATCACTGCCATACCAAAACTTGGGTGATCAACATAGGCGTCGCCAGTCACGATAATCACATCGCACTGATCCCAACCAAGGGCATCCATTTCAGCCCTCGAGGTCGGTAAGAAGGGCGCCGTTCCGAAGCATTCCGCCCAATAGGGTTGATAGTCGAACAAGCCTTGACGGGAATTTGTTGACATTGATGGCACTCGTGCAAAGGACTGGGAGAAAAGCGCCTATTGTAGAGGTTTTACGCGGTTCCTCAACGTCCCAGCTAAAACTGTCTAGCAGGGTCGCCAATCGGGTGGTTATGGGGACCAACTATGTCGAAATCGCCCACACCTAATTGTTGAGCATTAAGAATATATTATTCCACTTTTATTCTTTTTTTTATTGCTTTCAGCCTTGTTATCGTCGGCGACCTATCCTGCTTTGATCCTAAAAAGGCCACGCTAGCTCCCCCAAAATAGGGTCGCCAAGGCCGGATGATCCTGTTTTAATGACAGGCAGGTAAACGGCCCCGGAGAACTTCTGGGGCCGAACTGCGAAGGCCAAAAGCCGAAGCAAAAAGCTGACTATGGACCCGATATTATGACGCAACACCCCCGCCTAAATCGATGGATTGAAGAGATCAAAGCCCTGTGCGAACCAGACGAGTTGGTTCTTTGCGATGGCAGCCCCGAAGAATATAGTCGAATGATGACCGCGCTCACCGACGCGGGCGTGGCAAAACCACTGAATGCCGCAATCCGTCCTAACAGTTATCTTGTCCGATCAGACCCAGCTGATGTTGCCCGAGTGGAAAGCAGAACCTTTATTTGTAGCGCGCAAGAGGCGGATGCGGGCCCCACCAACCATTGGGCTGATCCGGATCAAATGCGCAGCACCCTGACCGACCTGTTTAAAGGCTGCATGCGCGGCCGAACGATGTACGTCATTCCCTTCAGCATGGGACCAGTAGGCTCCCCCATCGCTCATATCGGTGTTGAAATTTCAGATTCGCCTTATGTCGTTGCCAGCATGCATATTATGACGCGGGTGGGGCGGGCGGTCCTTACGGAACTCGGCACTGACGGTGCGTTCGTACCCTGTTTGCATTCGGTTGGGCAGCCCGTACTAGAGGGCGCAGCGAGCGCTGCTTGGCCTTGCAACCCTGAGAACCTGTACGTCGCGCATTTTCCCGAAACACGAGAAATTTGGAGTTTTGGCTCGGGCTATGGCGGCAACGCTTTGCTGGGTAAAAAATGTTTTGCACTTCGAATCGCCTCCGCGATGGCCAAACAAGAAGGCTGGTTGGCCGAGCACATGCTCATTTTGAAACTCACCAATGCAGAAGGTGAATACCGTTATGTCGCTGGCGCTTTCCCAAGTGCGTGCGGCAAAACCAATCTCGCGATGCTGGTACCCAGCATTCCAGGCTGGACCGTTGAGACCGTCGGTGATGATATCTGCTGGATGAAATTTGGGGATGATGGCCAGCTTTACGCCATTAATCCCGAAGCCGGTTTTTTTGGCGTTGCGCCAGGAACGGGGATGGAAACCAACCCCAATGCAATGGCAGCTCTTCATGGCAACTGTATCTTTACCAACGTTGCTGAAACCGAGGATGGTGATATTTGGTGGGAAGGGATGACCCCGGAACTGCCAGCACGGTTAACCGATTGGCTTGGCAACCCCTGGACCCCCGACAGCGGAACCCCAGCGGCGCACCCAAATGCGCGCTTCACCGTGTCGGCGGCTCAATGCCCTGCCATTGCCGATGAATGGGAAGACTTAAAAGGCGTTCCCATCAGCGCAATCCTGTTTGGGGGCCGTCGAGCATCCGTCGTACCCTTGGTGAACGAAGCAAAAGACTGGGCCCAAGGCACTTTCTTCGGCTCGATTGTATCCTCTGAAAAAACCGCGGCAGCCGCTGGCAAAATCGGCGAACTGCGACGCGACCCCATGGCAATGCTCCCTTTCTGCGGCTATAACATGGCCGACTATTGGCAGCACTGGATCAACATTGGTCAGACGCCTGGGGCACAATTACCCAAGATCTTTTATGTGAATTGGTTCCGCAAAGACGATGATGGCGGCTTTGTTTGGCCCGGGTTCGGAGAAAATGCCCGCGTTCTAGAATGGGTTTTTGAGCGCTGCGCAGGGCGCGCTGAAGCCATTGATACGCCCATCGGGCGCCTTCCCACCCTCGATGGCATTAACTTCACAGACCTCAATCTGTCAGAAGACGCTATCTCTACGTTACTGAAGGTGGATATCGATGGCTGGTTAGCAGAGATCCCGCTGATTGAAGCTTACTACGAAAGCTTTGGAGAGAAGGTGCCTGGCGCACTATGGGAACAGCTGAAGGATTTGAAGCAACGCTTACTCGCATCGGGTGAACAGGTCGCCTGAACATTTGGGCTCTCAAACAGCCTTCCGTAACGATGCAGCCAACTTTGGACGCCTTAAAAAATCCAGCCCAGCGCCTACTGGCACTGGGCTAGCGTCTTTCCTAATCTAGCCGCTCTATAATGGTGCCGGTGCCAATCCCGCCGCCACAACACATCGCGATCAAAGCATATCGTCCGCCAGTACGCTCGAGTTCGTGCAGGGCTGTGGTGATTAAGCGCGCACCGGTGCTGCCCGTTGGATGACCCAAGGCAATCGCGCCGCCATTCACATTCACTTTACTGTGATCGACCCCAAGGTCTTTCTCCCAAGCAAGGACCACCGAAGCAAACGCCTCATTCACCTCAAAGACATCAATATCCTCCAAGGAAAGGCCCGCACGCTCGAGCACTTTACGCGTCGCAGGAATTGGACCTTTTAGCATCGTGACCGGATCGACGCCGACCAGCGTCGTGGCTTTGATCTTTGCACGCGGTTTCAACCCCAATCGCTCGCACGCGGGTCCACTGGCCATGATGACCGCCGCTGCACCATCAGATACTTGCGAGCTGGAACCGGCCGTGTGGATCTCTTGACCCGGCACCGCGTTCAAACCTGCAAGCGACTCAAGCGTTGTTTCACGAAGGCCTTCATCGCGATCAACAACCCGCATCTCGCCGGTTGGCTCAAACTTTTCGTTCAAAATAGGCGCCTCAATGGTCGCAACTTCTCGGTCAAACCGACCTTCAGCCCAAGCTTGAATGGCCTTTTGTTGGCTCTCTAATCCGAATTGATCCGTATCGCCGCGCGTAATTTGATACTCTTCAGCAATCATTGCCGCACCCATAAACTGACTCGTGGGTTGATAATGCTGGGTGTAGGACTCGCCCATTGGCGAGCCATCTTTCATATTCGAACCCAGTGGTACCCGGCTCATCATTTCAACGCCGCAACTCATCACAACCTCTTCAATCCCCGCACCAATCATTGAGGCCGCCATGGACGTCGCTTGCTGGCTCGACCCGCACTGCGAATCAACGGTGGTTGAGGCGACTTCTAAGGGCAAGCCTTGTGAGAGCCAGGCAATCCGAGCAATGTTAAAGGACTGCTCACCCACTTGAGAGACGCACCCCCCCACAACCTGATCGATTTCCGCAGGATTGATCCCAGCACGATCAAGCGCCGCTTTTTGGACTTTTCCTAATAGATCTGCTGGCTTTAAGCCCGCGAGCCCTTTGCCGCGCTTACCAATCGCACTCCTGCACGCTTCAACGATATATACCTCACCCATGTTCAGTTCCTTAATTGCATTAAATTCGACTCGGTTCAAAATTCGCTCAATGCACTTGTTCATTAAGCGATGACAGCGCTCTACTTTAAGGGGCCTTCAGGGCACCTGCAACCCGCGCGCTGTCATTTTGCAGCCTGAGTCGCTTGCCGCCGAGCAGGGCCTCGCCAATAAAACACCGCGCCCACTGCCCCCGAAACCAGCAACATTAACCACTCCTCGGGCCAAAGCAATGCAGCCGGACTGCCTGGCAAATACAGCAGTAACAAGCAAAACGTTAGGACCAGCGCTAACGCGCCGACGAGACCGCCCAGCGGCACTCGAAATGGTCGAGACATCGAGGGCTCAGCCCGTCGCAGCTTTAAAAAAGACACCACGACCAGCAAATACGCCACAACAATGGCAAAGCTACCCGCATCCACTAACCAAACCAAAACCGCACGCCCAAATAACGGCGACAACAAGCTCAGCGCGCCAATGGTGAGAATGCTCACATAAGGCGTTTGGTATTTAGGATGCAATCGTGAAAATACACGAGGGATCATGCCCGATGCGGAGAGGGCATAGAGAATACGGCTGCCGCCAATTATAAACGCGTTCCAACTGGTTAAGATCCCACCCACACCGGCCAGCAGCATGATCTGCCCCATCAGCGAACTTCCCCAAACCGCAGCCATTGCATCCGCTGTCGGCATCGTCGAGGCGTCGAGCCCATCGAAGGTCAGTGCGCTGCCAACCGCGAGAGAGATGGCAATATACCAAGCGCCCGCAAGTCCAACCGACAACACGAGGAGCCGCCCAATTCGATTCGGCGGCAAATTGATCTCTTCAGCACTCTGCGGAATCACGTCGAACCCAACCATCAAGGCGGGCACCATGACCAGAACGCTCAAAATACCCGGGATGCCGTTTGTCCACTGCGGCACTGGAGGGTTGGGAGACGGGTGGAGGCTCACGCCGAAAAAAAACAAGAGCCCAACGGTAATAAACAGAATTGTGATCACCGTTTGAACAAAGGCAGCAAACCGAATCCCCAGGTAGTTAATATAGGTCATCAGCGCGGTGGCCAGCGCGCCAATCAACACCATCGAGAGATAAACTGGTGAATCCGCTACTTCCCAGAGCAAACCAACGGCTAAATTTGGAAATAGATATTCGAGCGCCGTCGGCAGCGCAGCCGACTCGAAAACGCAGACCGTGACATACGCAACCACCACCGCCCAGCTCGCAACAAAGGACGCCGTGTAGCCAAGCGCCCGCTTAGTGTAGTGATGTTCACCACCCGTTAACGGCATTGCCGCGGCGAGTTCGGCATAGGTCAAACTGATCAGCAGCACGATGCCTGACCCAATCACAAACGCCACCATCGTGCCCAGCGTCCCGGCGCGGGCCAACCACTCGCCGGTCAGCAAAACCCAACTCCAACCGATCATTGCCCCACAGGACAGCGCCAAGACTTCTCGATTTAGCAATGTTTTGGCAAATCCCGTACTCATGCGCGCCCTCCAGCTGATTTTTTAATGATGGCTGAGCCACCTTGATGCTGATCTTATTAAACGATCTTGAAACCGATCGAACAGATCGATCTTGAAGCCGATCGAACGGATCGATCTTGAAGCCGATCGAACGGATCGATCTTGAAGCCGATCGATCTTACCCACCCAAAAGCGGCACTGGGGCGAGGGGCACGTCAAGGCAGCTTTGCAACCGCCGAATCCACAGAGGCAACCAGCGTTGAGACCATCTCATCAATCTGATCCGTCGTGACAATGAACGCCGGACCCAGGCAAATCACGTCTCGCACCACACCGGTGCCGCCAGCATAATAAAACACACCGCGCTCAAGCCCTTCATTGACAATCGCGCTCGTCATGCCAAGCGCCGAGTCAAATTGGGTCAAATCAGATCGATCCGCAACCACTTCAATGGCGGCCAAGAGACCGCGCCCTCGAACTTCAGCAACATGAGGATGCGCATCAAACGCAGCATGCAATTGCGCGTGTAAGTAGGCCCCTTTTTGGGCCGCTTCGGCGACAAGCCCTTCGTCTTTCATGATGCTCAAAACCTCCACAGCCGCCGCGCAGGCCGCCGGATGCGCACCAAAGGTATTGAACATCACTTGATAGCCGCTTTCTTGAATGACCGCACCAACCCGCTCATTGGTGAACACACCGCCCAGGGGGGCATATCCCCCAGCAAGGCCTTTACCGCTGACTAAAATGTCGGGCTCGATGGGCCAGTGCTGATAACCAAAAGGAGTCCCAGTTCTACCAAACCCCGTCATCACCTCATCCAGAATCAAGATCAAACCAAACTCATCGCACAAAGCCCGTACTTTGGGCCAATAATCATCGGGCGGCACGATCGCCCCGCCGGATGATCCCGTTATGGGCTCTGCAATAAACCCAGCGATGGTCCGAGGGCCTTCCGCCAAAATGACATCCCGCATTTGATCCACATAATACTGACCGAGCGAAACAGAATTCACACCACTCGGCGCGCGTAAGGGGTATGGCGCTGGCACGCTCAGGTAGCTCGGCAGCGCCTGCTCCAAGCCCCGTTTGCGCGTTGGATGGCCGCTAATCGCGGCGGTTGCTAACGTCGTGCCATGGTATGAAATGGAGCGCCCAATGAGCTTGGTTCGTTGAACCTCGCCAATTCCCTGCTGGTACTGCAGCGCGAGCTTCATAGCCGCTTCATTGGCTTCCGTACCGCCAGACGTAAAATGCGCCCGGGTCAGATTTGGTGACAACCAATCCGCCGCAAGGGTATCGACCAGCGCTTGGCGACTGGGGGTAATAAACGGTGGGACCACATAACTGGTTGCTTGCGCGGTGCGAGCCAAGGCATTTGCGACCCGCTGTCGCCCATGGCCAATATTGGTCACGACTGCGCCGCCAGCTGCATCCAAGATCGGTCTATTGGCCTCATCAAACAGATACAAGCCTTCGGTCCGACAGATCGTCGGGAAAGCACCAGCAGTGTATGGCCAACTCATTTTGTTCATATTGCAACCCCCGATCTTGCACGCAGTATCCCATGATTTCGGGCGTTCCATGAAATGATTTCATGCTTTGCCAAAAGGGAATCAGGTCGGCAAAAGCACTAAACACCAACGATTTGACAAACACTTTCCCAGTTTTGATTGGTCGATACCAACGTGCAATTGTGCTATTTTGCCTCTCCTCTTTGCACAGGAAAATGCCATGAGCGGCCCAACTAAAAGACCCTACTCCTCTCAAGTTGTTGACGGACTCGAGAAAGCCGCGGCCAGGGCAATGCTCCATGCCGTGGGCTTTTCAGAAGCGGATTTTTCAAAGCCGCAGGTGGGCATCGCCTCGACGTGGAGCAATCTAACGCCCTGCAACGTCCACATCAATGAACTCGCTGAAGCGGCCGCGATCGGCGCCGAAGATGCCAACGCCAAAGCCATTACCTTTAATACGATTACGGTCAGCGATGGCATCTCCATGGGTTCGCCCGGGATGCGCTATTCCTTAGTCTCACGAGAGGTTATTGCAGACTCGATCGAGACGGTGGTCGCAGGTCAAGGCTTTGACGGTTTCGTCGCCATTGGCGGCTGCGATAAAAACATGCCCGGCTGCGCCATCGCGATGGCCCGACTCAACAGACCCAGCGTGTTCGTCTACGGCGGCACGATCCAACCTGGTAAAGATCGACGCGATGTCGTTTCTGTGTTCGAGGCAGTCGGCCAATACGCCAGCGGCAATCTATCCGAGCTCGCGCTAAAAGATATCGAAGCCACCTCAATCCCGGGTCCAGGCTCTTGCGGCGGCATGTATACCGCCAACACAATGGCCTCGGCCATCGAAGCCTTGGGTTTATCCTTGCCAAATTCATCGGCCCAAGAAGCGATTTCTCCGCAAAAACGTCAGGACTGCCTGGCGGCGGGCGAAGCTGTTGTTAAGCTCATTCAAGCGGACATTAAGCCCAGCGACATTCTTTGCCGCGAAGCCTTTGAAAATGCCATCACGGTCACCATTGCCCTTGAAGGCTCAACCAACGCGGTACTGCATTTGCTTGCCATCGCGCATGCGGCGAATGTGCCCCTGTCGATTGATGACTTCACAACGATCGGAAAACGAGTGCCCGTTCTGGCCGATATGCGCCCAGCGGGGCTTTATTCAATGAGCGAACTGATTGCCATCGGCGGCATTCAGCCCCTCATGAAAACCCTTTTAGAAGCAGGATTACTGCACGGTGACTGTCTCACAGTCACAGGTAAAACCTTGGCTGAGAACCTAGCATCGGTTGCACCTTACCCAGCGGACCAAAATATTATCCGCCCGCTTTCCAACCCGATTAAGAAAGACAGCCATCTGGTCGTTTTGAAAGGTAACGTTGCACCCGGCGGCGCGGTAGCAAAAATCACTGGCCATGAAGGCTTAAAATTCTCGGGGAGCGCCCGCTGCTTTCATGGCGAAGAAGCAGCCCTTGCGGCAATTTTAGATGGTACGGTCGAACCCGGCGATGTGGTGGTGGTTCGTTACGAGGGCCCAAAAGGCGGTCCCGGTATGCGCGAGATGCTCTCACCAACCAGCGCTATCAATGGCCGCGGCTTGTCATCAGAGGTTGCCCTCATCACCGATGGCCGCTTTAGCGGTGGCTCACACGGGTTTGTGATTGGTCACATCACGCCAGAGGCCTTTGACGGCGGGCCTATCGCACTGTTACAAGACGGTGATCGAATTGAGATCAACGCCGACGCCAATGAGATGAACGTTTTGGTCAGTGACGCGGAATTGGCTGAGCGCCGAGCTCAATGGCAGGCGCCAAAACCTTATACTGAGCGCGGCGTGCTTGCAAAGTATGCGAAACTTGTGAGTTCGGCATCAACCGGGGCGGTCACCGACTAACTTTAAGATCGCCGCGTGCCGCCTAGATTTTGGGCAGCAAAAACTGCAGGCGGCCAATTGCGATCGGCCGCTCAGGATCATCCTGCCAGAGCACGGCTCGAACGTTGGCCATTCGGCGGCCACCCCGAACAATTTCCGCCCGGCCATAGGTTGACTGCGCTCGTCCAGAACGCAAATAATCGATGTCCATATCGATGAGTCGCGGCGATTGATCAAGGGCTTTCAGAAACACAAGGGTTAGCATCCCAGTGATATCCAGCAAACTGCCAATCACCCCGCCGTGCAATGCGGGCAAGTTGGTATTGCCAATCAACTCAGAGCGACTCGGGGTCGAGGTTTCTAGGCCATCTGGCCCCACACTAAGCGACATGCCCAGAAACACGGCATAGGGCATTTTGATCAATTGTTGCTGCGCTAACGCGTGGCTCGAAGATGAACTGCCCGCCTGAACCGGCTTATTCAAGGGAATCGCCTAACGCATTTGCAGGCGTCGCGGGATTGGGCGTGCTGGGCGTCCCCAACATAAAGGTCGCTTGACCCGTTGCAATCAGAACCTTTGTGTTCAGGGTTTCTGCTGTTGCGCGAACAAACGCAATGTCGCCATCAAACCCTTCACAAACTGCCCGCACCCGAAGGGTCTCACGCAGACTCGCAGGGGTTACAAAATCAACCCGTAGATCGAGGGTCGCCATCGACGTGCCTTCCGCATAACCCGGGTGGTCTCGAATACACCAACCCGCCGTGTTGTCGATCGTTGCGAGAATCACGCCAGTATGGAAAACCTCGTCCTCAGCGTCCCCACTGAGTCGTTCTGCGCCGGGCAGCAAGACGGCAACACCAGGACCCGTATCGGCTTCATCCAAGACCATGCCAAGCGCTTGGCCAAAAGGCGGCAGCTCCTTCAACGATTTCAAAAATAGGGACATCGGGATTTCACTCAACGGGCGACGCGCTCTGGCAGATTAATCGGAAAGTAGTAAAACCCATTTCTAGACAAAAATATACAGAACTGGCACCCTGAGGGCTCATCAGAACCCGCCCCAAAAACCATTAGGAATCACTCGATGACAACCTCTTCCATGAACGAATTAGGCTTTTATACGCTAGCGGGCGCACCGGAATCCCCACGGGATTTAATTGCAGAAGTTCAAATGGCGGAAACCCTTGGCCTGGGCGCATGTTTCATATCAGAGCGGTTCAATATAAAAGAGATCGCGACCCTCTCGGGCGCCGTTGGCGCCATCTCAAACAGAATCGGGATTGCAACCGCCGCGACCAATCAAAACACTCGTCACCCAATGGTGACTGCCTCGTTTGCTAGCACGATGCATTTTTTAACAGGGGGACGGTTTTCACTGGGTCTCGGACGCGGCATTGAGCCGGTCTTTAAAGCCTTTGGATTGCCGTCCATCACCACTCGAGCGATGGAGGATTTCGCGGGCATTATGCGCCGCCTCCACCTGGGTGAAACCATTGTGAATCACGCAGGCCCGGCGGGCGCGTGGCCGGCGCTCCGGCTTGATCCCAACTTTGACGAACACATCCCGCTCACGCTGACCGCCTTTGGCCCGAATTCGCTCGCCCTCGGTGGTCGAGCCTTTGACGCCGTCGTACTACACACCTTTTTCACAGATGAAACCACCAAAAGAGCGGTAGAGACCGTCAAAAGTGCCGCAGTCAAAGCCGGCCGAAATCCGGACGATGTTCGCGTTTGGTCTTGCCTGGCAACGATTGGCGATCATCTGCCTGCACCGCTGCAGTTGAAAAAACGCGTCGGCCGAATGGCAACTTATTTGCAGGCCTATGGCGACCTCATGGTCTCAACCAACCAATGGGACCCCGCCGTGCTGGCGCGTTTTCGAGCCCATGAATTGGTACGGAATTTCCAAGGC
>JABGWC010000133.1 GCA_018645765.1 Gammaproteobacteria bacterium
CTGATGATTGGCACTTTGATGGTGATGGCCTTTTATGTGTTGTTGAATTATGTGTTCTTGGCGGTTGCCCCCATCGAAGCCTTGCAAGGGAAAGTTGAGGTTGGTGTGATTGCCGCAGAATATGCCTTTGGGAGTCTGGGTGGCCAGTTAATGGGGCTCATGTTATCGCTATTGCTGATTTCAACCGTGAGCGCGATGTTGATGGCCGGACCCAGAGTGCTGCAAGTCATTGGGCAGGATTTCTCCATGTTTAACCGATTGGCTAAAACCAATGATGATGGCTTACCGCAGATTGCGATTCTCACGGTGGTGGCATTGTCAGTTGCATTTGTTCTGACGTCTAGCTTCGAGTCGGTGCTGGTGTTTAGCGGCTTTGTGCTAAGCCTGAACACGCTCTTTACGGTCGGCGGCGTTTTTAGATTGCGCGCCAAAGGATTGCTTAAAAAGGATACCTATCAGACCTGGGGCTATCCGATCACGCCGCTGATCTTTCTGGGATTAACGCTGTGGACTTTGATCTATATTTTGATTCAAAGGCCAGAGGAAGCCCTTGCAGGGCTCCTCGTAGTGGCGCTTGGCTTTGGATTTTATTGGCTGTCTGGTCGCGTCAAAGCCTAGGCTTTGCGCATCTTTGGAAGGTCGGCGAACTGACCGGGACGCTTTTCAGCATTGGCTGTCATCGCTTCTTGAATTTCCTCAAGCTTAAAGTGTGAGGCGTTCCAGATCGCGATATAGTCCAAACCGTCGGCGGTAGTATGGTCTCGCGCGTAGGTGATCATTTTTTTACAGCCATAGACCGCGAGCGGCGCTTTGCTTGCAATTTCGGCAGCGATTGCCATGACCGCCTCCAGCATTTGCGCTTGATCCTCAAAAACACGGTTGATGAGGCCCATTGCCGCGGCCTCGTGGGCGGGAACGCGCCGGCCGGTATAAGCCATTTCTCGAACGAACCCTTCGGGGATGAGTTTTACCAGCCGTGGAAAGGTACCAACGTCTGCTGTCATACCAATGTTGGTTTCGAAAATCGTTAGAAAGGCATCACTGGTTGCGTACCGAATGTCGCACGCGGTCACGAGGTCCACGCCACCGCCAATGCAGCCGCCTTGAATGGCCGCGAGCACCGGAATCCGGCAGGCCTCTATGGCATTAAAAGCACCTTGCATCACCAAGACGTTGTCATAAAAAGCGGCGCCGGCGGTGAGCCTCCGCTGCTTTTGGTCTTCATCAGGAACTTGACCCACGCCGGCAAAAGAGGACACATCTAAACCGGACGTAAAGTGGGGCCCGGTCGAGGAGATAACGATTACCCGCGCTGTAGCTTCTGCATCGATCTCTTGAATAATGGCCGGTAGTTCAACCCAGAATTGTGGAACCATGCTGTTCCGTTTCTCAGGGCGACTTAATTGGATATGGGCGACGTTGTTGTCAATCGTCACATCAAAGCATTCGTGGGTCATAGTGCTTCCTTCTCGTTTTGAATTCGATCAAGGGTGGGATAAATCGCTAGCGTTAGGTTGACCGTCCCAACGTCTTCCGGGTTCTTTTTAACGGACCTGTGCCGCCGCGACGACTTTGCCAGAGGGCGATGATTGACGTCAAGCGCGCAGTTTAGCGCAGCAAAGTCAGTCATTGTGCTGCGCGCCCCCGCGATGGCGCAGGTCGTTACTCTATGCGCAGCTTGAGTCCAAGCCGAGCGGTTCTGCCAGATCTTTGGTAACCAAATACCTCTTCAAACTGCGTGTCTAAGAGGTTTTCAATTGCAACGAACGCCTCGAACTTTTTGCTAATTAAAACGTTTGATGTGACAGAAACCAATGTAAAGGAATCCATTTGAACGCGTTCTTGGAAGGGCGCGACGGGCGGGAAAAAGATATCTTCGCTTTTGCCTGTATAGGCCGCAGAGAGTTGGTGTTGCCATTTCTCCGCGCGATAGGCGATGGCGAAGAAGCCTGTGGTTCGAGGTCGCCTGAGCTCGTCGAGGCTGTCGCCATCGGTTGCTTTGAGCCTTCCATAGAAAGCCTCAACCGTGAGCGCGTCGGAAGCCTGCCAGTTGATTTTGGCGTCATAGCCGCGTTGTTTACTGCGGCGCGGATCATTGTTGGCGGTGAAAACGAAATCGACCGGATCATAGACAAAGCCGTTGATTTCGTTTTCAAGGTGCGCCGCGTACCCTTGTAGTGCCATCGTGATGGGTAGGGCTGAAAAACGGTGAGAGATCCCGAAGTCCAAGGCGAGGCTGTGTTCGGGCTTCAGTGCATCATTACCTTTGAAGTTAGTGTAATAGCCGAAGCGCTCGGTAAAGGTTGGGTTCTTGGTAGATCGCCCGATTGCGCCGAAAATTTTGGTCGCCTCGGTTAGGAAGTAAGCGGCATTGCCGCGTAAGCTATGGCCTGCACCAAAGTCTGAATTCTGTTCGAGCCTTGCGCTCAAGGATCCGGTCCAGTTGTCTTGGTCGAGCCGGTACTCTCCGCCAAGTGCCAGTTGAGTCAGCGAATGGTCCTGATTGGGGTCTCCAAAAAAACTGCTCGGGCCACGTTGCTCGAAGTGCAATGACTCGTATTCCATCAGACCGATCCAGGTACCCGTATTGATGGTTTTACTGATCTGATAGTTGACCTGATGTTTCGCACTATCGGTTTGGGTATCCGCATTGGGTGTCGTTCGGTTGTCATTTTTATCCCGGCTAAAGTTGAAGGATAAAGATTGTTGTAAATCCTCATGATCCGACACCATGCGCACGCCAGCAATCCAGTTTTGATGGGCTGTTGTAAAGTCAGCATCCGTCGGCAGGCCGGTCAGCGCGTAGTCGACATCATCGAAGTCGTTCTGGCTTTGCTGTAGTCGAAGCACACTACCGAGACGCCAATGTTCGGATACTGGGGAAGACGTGCGCAAGTAGGCCGCCCGCTGATGAGAGCCATCGCGTTCATCGCCTTGACGCGAGACGTTATAGCCTTGCGTCTTAAAATGGCTGATGCCGAGTGCCAACTGAGTCTCCCCAAGCCTTGTTGCGCTGTCAATCGCGAGGTTCTGGGTTTGGTTACTGCCAGCGCTCAACAAAAATGTTGTGCTGGGCTGACTTTCGGGTGACCGGGTCATGATGTGTATCACGCCTGCGATGGCATCGCTGCCCCAAATGGCACTCTCTGCACCGTGCACAATTTCAATGCGCTCGATTTGTCGCACGGGAAATTGGCTGAAATTGAACTCGCTGCCCTGACCAATATCGTTCGCCTCAACCCCATCAACGAGAACCAGAACATGATTGGCTTCTCGGCCTCGCATTCGAACTTGGGTCAGGCCGCCAAGGCCGCTTTGTTGGCTAACGCTCAGGCCAGGCTGTCCGCGCAGTAAATCCGGCAGTGAGTTAGGGTTCCGAAGATCGATGTCTGCTTTGGAGATAATCGTGATTTGACTACCGGATCGAAGACTGTCCATAGGCAATCGAGAGGCGGTTACCGTGATGGTTTCATCACTGGGTTGCGCCCAAAGGGCGCCAGAACCGGATAAGAGTAATAACGTTAAAAGCACTTGGGCCAAAAAAGTGGGCTTGGCCCGAGTTTGGGTTAAAGTTGTTTGATAAAAGAAGGGCATATTGAAACATCTCCTGCTCCCGCCGAGCAATTGGGTCTGGTTATAGCGCGCAGGAGTAGTCAATGGTCATGACCCGCCCGCCGCAGTTCATTGCCGCATTGTTGTCAGGCCGGTCTCCGGGCTTACGAGCGTCGTGCGAACAC
>JABGWC010000311.1 GCA_018645765.1 Gammaproteobacteria bacterium
CTCGGGCACGCCTTGACTAGGGTGCCCGAGCGGTTGGATCAGGCCAGTGCTTCTTTACTGGTCTTGATGATGGCTGCGGCAACCTTATAAGGGTCGGCGTTAGAGGCGGTTCTTCGATCCTCCAAGCGGCCTTTCCAACCATCAACCACGGTGCTAACAGGGATGCGAATGCTCGCGCCGCGGTCAGAGACACCATAGCTGAATTGATCAATAGATTGGGTTTCATGCTTGCCTGTCAAGCGCTGATCATTGTAGGCGCCATAAACGCTCATGTGACGCTCGATGTGACGCCCGAAGTTTTCACAAATTTTTGTAAAAACGGCTTCGTCACCGAGATCGCGCATGGCGGCATTGGAGAAGTTCGCGTGCATACCAGAGCCATTCCAGTCAGTATCGCCAAGGGGTTTGGGATGATAATTAATGGCATAGCCGTATTTCTCGCCCGTACGTTCTAGCAGGTAGCGCGCTAACCAAATTTGATCACCCGCATCATGCGCGCCTTTGGCGAAAATCTGGAATTCCCACTGCCCGGTTGCAACTTCGGCATTAATGCCTTCAACGTTGAGACCGGCTTCGAGGCAGATGTCCAAGTGCTCTTCGACGAAATCTCGGCCGAAGGTGTTGCTCGCGCCAACGCTGCAGTAGTAGGGGCCCTGGGGGCCGGGAAAGCCGCCGCGGGGAAAACCAGGCGGTAAATCGGTGTCGGTATCCCACAAGAAATATTCTTGCTCAAAGCCGAACCAAAAATCAGCATCGTCGTCATCGATCGTCGCCCGCCCATTAGAGACGTGTGGGCTACCGTCGGGGTTTAAGACTTCCGTCATCACGAGATAGCCATTGTTGCGATCGGGATCGGGGATGATGGCAACGGGTTTGAGTAGGCAGTCTGAGTTGCCGCCCTCGGCTTGTTCGGTCGAGCTGCCATCGAATACCCACATCGGGCAGTCTTCGAGCTTGCCGGAGAAATCAGATCGAACCATTGTTTTGCTGCGTAAGCTCTGGGTGGGCTCATAGCCATCGAGCCAGATATATTCTAGTTTTGCCTTCATCATAGAGTTAACTCCTTGGTTTGTAACGAAGGTTCTGCGCTCGCAATGTCGCCAGACAAACCCTTCGCGGGTTGTAAACGGTAAAGCCTCAAGACGCGGCTTTGCTCGGGTAGGAAAGAGCAAAGACTATGCCATGAGGTAAAAGACCTTAAGTCTTTGATAAGGCCCGTATTTAATTAAGTAAACGTTTGAGCAACAGCTAATACGCACTAAAATAGTGCAAAAAATAATCACTACGCACCAGTATAAGGCATTTTTAGTGTTCAGCGAGTCAGACGAACTTGCGCAAGCATTCAAAGTCTTCAAAGATTACAAAACCGCGTATCCGTGGCCCCAATTCCTGCTCTCTTGAAATCGTTAAGGGCCTAGTTGCTTAGAATCCTCGCACCGGAGGCGGATTTCAGTATAATCCCGCTCCTTCGGCCGTTAAGCCCTTTCGGATTGCACGTTATGTCTCAAAATCTACGCAATGTCGCTATCATAGCGCACGTTGACCATGGAAAAACAACCTTGATCGACAAGTTGCTATCGCAGGCCGGCGCGCTGCAGCGCGGGGATGAAAGCGGCGAGCGGTTAATGGATTCCAATGATCTCGAAAAAGAACGCGGCATTACCATCCTTGCGAAAAATACGGCGTTAGATTGGCGCGGCGTTCGCATCAATATTGTTGATACCCCCGGGCATGCCGATTTTGGCGGTGAGGTCGAGCGGATCCTGAGTATGGTTGACTCGGTATTGCTGCTCGTCGATGCGGTCGAGGGTCCCATGCCGCAAACCCGGTTTGTGACGCGAAAAGCGTTTGAAAATAAACTGAATCCAATTTTGATGGTCAACAAAATTGACCGTGACGGCGCGCGCCCAGACTGGGTGATTGATGAAGTCTTTGAGTTGTTCGATCAATTGGGCGCAACCGAAGAGCAGCTCGATTTCCCCGTCGTTGTGGGCTCAGCGATGCAGGGCGTTGCGGGTCCGAGTCGCGATGATTTAGAGTCAGACTTAAGCTATTTGCTGGACTTGATTGTTGATCAAGTGCCACCACCGCAGGTTGAAGAAAGTGGTCCACTCCAAATGCAAATCAGTGCTTTGGACTACAACAGCTATGTGGGGCTCATCGGTCTTGGCCGCATTACCCGGGGCGAGATTCGAAAGGGTCAGAGTGTGTCGGTGGTGAATGCGGAAGGCCAAGTTAAGAAGGGCAGAATTCTGCAGGTAATGGGCTTTTCTGGTTTAAGCCGCGTTGAAATTGAATCCGCTAGTGCCGGCGATATTGTTTGCGTCTGCGGTATCGATGGTTTGAAGATTTCAGACACCTTGTGTCAGGTCGATCAGCCTGAAGCATTACCCGCTCTGGTGGTTGATGAGCCCACCATCTCGATGACGTTTCAGGTCAATACATCGCCCTTCTCCGGTCAAGATGGAAAGTTCGTAACCAGTCGAAATTTAAAGGATCGTTTAGAGCTTGAGTTGCAATACAACGTGGCGTTGCGAGTTGCCCCGGGCGATACGGCCGATAAGTTTGTGGTGTCTGGTCGAGGTGAGCTCCATTTGGGCGTCCTCATAGAAACCATGCGCCGGGAAGGGTACGAACTTGGTGTGTCGCGTCCAGAAGTGATTCTCAAGGAGATCGATGGCGAGATTCATGAGCCCTTCGAAAATCTGAGCATCGATTGCGAGCAGGTACACCAAGGCGCCATCATGGAAGTGATTGGTGCCCGTAAAGGGACGCTCAGTAATATGGTCCCAGATTCAAAGGGACGGGTTCGGCTGGACTTTGTCATTCCAACCCGCGGTTTGATTGGCTTTCGATCGGAATTCATGACCTTGACCTCCGGTGGTGGGATCATCAGTAGCGTGTTCTCTCACTACGACTTGCGTTCAGGAGAAGACATTAACTCAAGACGCAACGGTGTTTTGGTCTCCATGGTGAGCGGCAAGAGTTTGGGCTTTAGCTTGTTTAACCTGCAGCCGAGAGGAAGACTCTTTATCAATCCGAACGAAGCCATCTATGAAGGCATGATTGTTGGGATTCATTCTCGAGGGAATGACCTGCCCGTTAATCCGATTAAAGGCAAGCAGTTGACCAATGTGCGGGCATCGGGCACCGATGAAAATATTGTGCTAACGCCGCCAGTGAAG
>JABGWC010000005.1 GCA_018645765.1 Gammaproteobacteria bacterium
CCGGATTCGGCAAGTTACTACTACTCCATTCCGCGGCTACGCATTGGGGGTCGCTTACGCTTGAACGATCGCGTGGTTAATGTCGCGGGACTGGGTTGGCTCGATCGAGAGTGGAGCACCTCGGTCCTTGATGACTCGTTGGCCGGTTGGGATTGGTTTTCGCTGCAACTCGATGATGCGCGCAGCATCATGGCCTTTCGCCTTCGCAGGTACGACGGCGCACGGGATGACTTTGATCATGGCTTGCTCGTGGAACCTCAAGACGTTGACGGACGCCCTGTTATTGGCCAGGGCGACCCAGGCGTTACAATCCTTAAGTCGAGCGACTTTACGCTCAACCCACAGCGTTTTTATCAGGACGAGCGCGGCGCGCAATGGCCGGTTGCTTGGTCTCTGACAATGAATGATGAGGTCTTTATCATCAATGCTCTAGTCGATGATCAAACGATCGATTTATCGGTTCGATATTGGGAGGGATTAGTCGAGGTCACGAGCCCTGCTGGCGATCGACTGGGCCGCGGATACATGGAACTGACGGGCTACGAGGGCAAAGAGTCGCCTTGAACGACCCGCAACCGAATCATCCCTACTCGATGCTGCCCAGCCAATCCCCTTAATAAAAAGCCAAAGCACTCATTCAGAACCTGCATCTTGTGGTGTACGGCTTAACTGGGCCCGTTCTTGCAAGTGTTTAATCTTTTAAAAATCCAACAGCGCGCAGAAGTGTCTGGTCACCGAATTGAGACGGCGGACTGCTTAAGCCGTTATCCCGCTGATCACGCGGCGTGTTGCGCAGCATCGACGCAATTTCAGTGCATCGAATGCCATCACCCTCGCACAGTCCTTGTTTGAGCTCCGGATCGAGATTGACCCAAAGTCGGTTAAGAACACGACGTTGGGTCTTGTTGCACTTGTCGACAGGCCCCATCCGGGTCAGCGCTTAAGCCTGATGAAAAGGCCGATGGACTTTTGGTTTGGCGCTTGCTGGTACGGTGGGGTCGTTACTCCGGGGCCTCCACAGCAAAAGTACGGTAGACCTTCCGAATGCCCAGAATCATAACGGGCGCATACAAGGCTAATGCGAGACTGACCCAACTACTGGGCAGCAGTATAAACGCTGTAATCCAGCACCCAATAAAAACAAGAAGGCGCATCAGCACTAACGGGAAACGTTGCATTGGATTCACACCATCGCCCTGATAAGTGAACGCTTTAGGACGCAGAAACCAACCGTGCGCCATGAGCATTAAAGAGAACATAAAAAAAGGCGGTGCCTTACCCCCCGTAACCGGTGCCTCATCTAACGCCGCGTCAGCGGATGCCGTATCGGCCCGAGCGGTCTGAATCTCACCCCATACATAATCCTCCGTAGGTCTCCCGCTAGCGCCACCCATATTGGCTCGAGTAGGAATCGACTGCCAACGATACAACAGACGTTCAGAATTCAATGCGAGCACACCAGGCTGATAAAAACCTTTAGGATGGCTAACGGCCCAAGCGGTGTCGCGTGTTATAAACTCGCCAACGTCGCTTGTCCGCAGATCCAACATACCTTGATGACGCGCTGCACCGGCGATCTCTTGATGCGGGTCGCCAACGCACTCAAAAGACAAACCCCACTCCTCTTGAGCAAGCGTAGCTAGCGCCTGGGGCTCACTGGTCACGGCATAGACTTCTCCGCCCGCGGCCCGAATCGCATCGACCACACCACTAGACACGTAGCCTCGCAACTCGAGGCGGCAAGGCGGTCACCAGAAGCCGCGATAAAACAACAACACCGTAAAATCATGTTGTCCGACCACGTCTGCGAGCCATGTCTTCCGCGCCCCAGGCGGGGGATCAAGTTCGGCGATGCCAATACTGTCTTTGACATGATCGACGCCTAACCAACGCACCGTTGGTCGATCGGCCGAACCGCTAACCTGAAACGTTTCCTGACGACAAACACCGCCGCCACAGAGCACCAAACGCAGATCCCCGCCCTTGGTTGCAGCGGCTGGCGGATCAACAATCCCTGTCACTTCAAAAGACGTATTTTTGTGCGCGTTAAACCAAGTTAAGGCAGCATTCACCTCCTCCTGGAGGTCTTCGGGAATCACGTCGAGTACGTTCGGCATGAATTAACGCTAACTGAAATATCACGAGCGAGTCAAGCCGTAACCCTAGTAACAAGGAGCCTGAAATTAGTAACGTGTGCCGTCTAGGATGCGATCCGCAATCGCGCTAACGACGGACCATTTCCCGCGAAGCTAGACTCAGCGATCCTTCTACCCTTCTACCCTTCTACCCTCAATTACCCTTCGGCCCGAATCAGGTTCGGGTAAGCCATCACGGCGCGTCAGCAGATTAGCGGGGCTAAGGTAAAGAGGGTCCGCTGCACTCGTTTACATGTTATTTTAACGGTCATGAGTTACGGAGCGAGCCAATAGGTCGTTCCAAAGCAGTTCAATTCTAAACTGGCAGGCCGCTGCCAAAAGGGGATATATGAAGTTATATACCGGCGATCTCAGTCCTTACAGCGCCAAAGTACGCATGCAGATTTATGCAATGGGGATCCAGGATGCGCTCAGTTTCGATCTGCCCGTACAGTTCATGATGGGTAAAATGAATGAGATTTCCCCAATCGGCCGAATCCCTGTCCTCGAAGTGGCCGAAGGCCTGATCCCCGAATCAGAAGTCATTGCTGAGTATCTTGACGAACGATTTCCCGACAAGGCGCTCACCGGCGGCTCACTCAAGGAACGCGCTGATGTTAGAGTCGTTTCAAGAATTGCTGACATTTATTTGATGAATAACATTTTTATGTCGCTCAGCCAGGCCAATCCGGAAACACGCGTGCAAGCAGTGCTTGATCTGCTCATCGGCCAGGTTAGGCGCGGGATCGGGGCGCTGGAGCAACATATTGGTAGTGGCGAGTTTGCTGTGGGTGATTCACTGACGCGCGCAGACTGCACCCTAGTGCCAGCATTGTGGATGTGCAGCAGTACGGTGCCGCGTCTTGGTTTTGATAGCCCTATTAAAGCGGGCACGCGCGTCGCCTCGTACTGGGACAAAATCCAAAACAACGCGTTTGCGGTCAAAATTCTGGATGAAATGAACAAGGGCATGAAGGCAAGACTGGACGGCACCGAGCGCAAGATGGCAGAAGAAGCGATTGCGCGCGCCCAATCCAAGCCGAGCCAATAAACCGCGGCTTTTGGACGACATTTTCCGGGCGCCAGGTCCAGTGGTGTGTAAGCATAAGCCCCCTGCCTGCCCTGGGCACGCATCGGTTCTTTGCCTTGCACTGAGCGCTGACTTGCGGCTGTTACGGACTGCAATTGATGCAGTCTGCTAAGGCGTAGATCCAAGCGGCCCTGGTCCGCACTATGACAATTGTTGCGGATTTTGGCTGATACTCGACGTCAATCTATTAATTTTCAGGTTGTCCTGTTTAATCACATCGCAGCGGATTGATTGCCTGACCTCTGCCCTCTGCCCTCGCAACAGCTCGCCGATCTTTGTAACCCAAGCCCCACGTAGATCGGGCCAAATTGTGTGCCCGGCAAAGCAAAGCATTTGAACAAGACCCATCAGACCAATGAACGGCCATTATCATGACGCGCATGTCATCAACCGCTAGTACGATTGCTGCCGCCAGAAAGGGCTCTACCCCCAGGCTGGCGATGTTTCCTTTTGCCATACCATGACCTTGGGTTGGCTTAACCCGCTAATCAGATTTTGGGCCTTGTCTAAACGCCGTGACGAACGGTAGAAACTGGTTTTTCTTGGCGCGTGCGCATTTGGCGGTTAGCACAGCGCGACACGTTGTATAACCCGTGCACCCCGAATGACAGAACACGCATTGTGTGCCAAGGTTATTCGCGAACAAATACTGGCATGCAAACCCTATCTAATGGTCCTGTTGGTCGGCATTTGAGTGACGCAAGGAAACAAGAGTGGTCAAGCGAGGTGCACCATGAAAGCCATTAAGGTCATCGATAAAACCCCTGTACTGGTGGACGTGCCTGCCCCCAAAGGCGATGGCGTCAGGGTCAGGGTGGTCTCATCCTCAATTTGCGGCTCCGACCTGCACATGATGGCGACCGGTTATTTTGGCGATAATATTATTGGCCACGAGTTTGCCGGGGTCACCGACGACGGTCGAGCTGTGGCCATTGAGCCCCTTAACGGTTGCGGCCATTGCGGTTTTTGTGATGCGGGCCACAGCATTCATTGCGAGCAGGGTTTTTCCTTATTGGGCGTTATGGCTGATGGCGGCATGGCTGAGTATATTAAGGTTCCCGCAAACAAATTAATTGAGCTGCCGAGCGGCTTGGACGTGGCCATTGCCAGCCTGGTGGAACCGCTGGCAGTCGCTGTGCACGGCGTCGATCGTGCCCACGTTCGTGAGGCCGATCGAGTGCTCATCATTGGGGCGGGACCGATTGGGCTCGCGATCGGCGCGGTGCTCCGTGGTCGCGGCATCGCCTACGACATCACCGCCCGCTACCCGCATCAGCAGCAAGCCGCAGAGAGGCTGGGTGGCAAGCTCCGCGCTGATGGCCATTATGATGTTGTGATGGACGCGATTGGCAGCGCCGCATCGTTAAAACAGTCCACCACCCGGGTAAAACCAATGGGGCGCATCGGGTTGGTGGGCATGTTCTGGGAGCCCACCAAACTTGAACAGGCATTTTGGGCCAAGGAAGCGGTGCTGATTCCCGCCGCTGGTTATTATTGTAAAAGTCCCAGTCGCAGTTTCGATGAAGCCAGGACCCTTCTGCACCAATACCCTGACATTGCACAGGCGCTTATCACGCACCGTTATCCCTTAGAGGGTGTGACAGAGGCTTTTCACACGGCCGGTACCCGGGCAGCTGGCGCGATTAAGGTCGTGTTTGATATCGGCAAGCGATAGCTTGAAAAAGGGGTTTGGTGTGACCAAAGGAGCATTCGAATTCGGACGACCCAAAGCGGCTCTTTAACGCAACGCACTGGCGCAGTTTGAGCCGCTTATGATCGCCAACCGTCTTCCAGCGACGGTCTGAACACAACGGTGATCAACCGCGATGCGACTGGATACAATTCACAACTTCATTCGGTAACGAATGGGTAGACTTTTGAGGCCTCCGACAAAAGTTGACTGCATATAAGTGGGCTCACCCGCCAGTTCAATGTGCTCCACTCGGTTCAGCAGGGCCCTGAACAAGGCACTCATCTCCATGCGGGCAAGGTGTTGGCCGAGACAAACATGAGCGCCAAACCCAAAGGCCAGTTGCTTGGCACCTTTACGGTCCACACGAAAGTCCTCGGGTTCAGGAAAAATCGCTGCATCACGATTGGCCGATGGATACCAAAGCAGCGCCGACTCACCTGCTCGAATGGTTTGACCAGCAACCACGCAATCTTCTGTGGCCGTCCGCATGAAGTGCCGCACGGGACTCACCCAGCGAATCATCTCATCAATTGCGGTCGGTAAATGCGCATCAGTATCGGCGCGCAGCTTAGTCATTTGTTCTGGGTTTTGCAGCAAGGCCAATAATCCGCCTGCGGTGGAGGCACTGGTTGTGTCATGGCCCGCGGTCGCAATGATAATGTAATAACCATTGGCTTCATGTTCGGGTACCGGTGCCCCATCAATTTCGGCATTCGCAATGAGGGAAGCCACATCGTCCGTTGGGTGCTCTCGGCGCGCTTGGGTCAACTTGGTAAAGTACGTTTCAAAGTCCAAAACCACTTCCATAAATTCCATCATATCGAAGGAACGGTTGACGTCAGGATCAGAGCTCCCAAACAGTTCTTGGGTGAGTTTCAGCATTAATGGCTCATCTTCCTCTGGCACGCCGAGGATGGACATAATCACTCGAAGTGGAAACCACATGGCGACATCTTTAACAAAGTCACACGTACCACCCATATCCGTCATGCGCGTCACATACTGATCAGCAAGCTCATCTACCCTGCCCTGCAACTTCCGCAGGTTGCTGCCCATAAACCAGCCTTGGGTCAGGCGGCGGTACTTC
>JABGWC010000004.1 GCA_018645765.1 Gammaproteobacteria bacterium
ATCCACCTAAGATTAGACTTAAAATAGTATCACACTGTTACCGAGCCTCTGCCCTAGAGCGGGCTCGGTCCAGCTTTAGGAGCCACAATGGATATCGATCTAATAGTCACTACTTGGCAAACGGCCCTCAACGACCGATTTAGGTCCGGCTTTCTTCCGATCGAAGATACTATTTTTCAATTTCAGTTCGAACACCAGCCAAACGTACCACTGTACTTAACCGCAAATCAGCAGACCTTTGCTTTGGCCCCAGGCACGCCCCCAACGCCAACCCTCACACTGTTTGTCCGCGACCAGACAACAATGCTCCGATTATTAACAGGCGAAGAGGACGGCATGGCGGCTTTTAGGGCGGGCACTTCCCGAGCCGATGGCAACATCATACTCAGCCAGCTGTTACTTTACGTGTTTCAGCAACCTGCCTTGCTGCAAACCCAACAAGTTATTGATTAGTCCTGCGAACCCGGCGCTGCGAGATCATCCCACAGGCATCCCTCCTCCGAGCTCGATCGCAGCATCTCCAGCATGCTCTCATGGGCCACCTGCTCTGAATCGCTTAAGGTTACTAATGGTAACCCGCCCTGGGGCCGTTCGAACCCGCCAGTCGCTCTGACGTCAGCGGACGCCTGATCGGCGCTCGTAGCGTCGAGGGACAAACTCCCTTGGCCGCCGGTCAAGACCAAGTAGACCTCTGCTAGGATCTGCGCATCCAGCAAAGCGCCATGCAATGTTCTGCCCGAGTTATCGACACCCAACCGTTTACACAGCGCGTCCAAGCTGTTTTTCTGGCCTGGATACCGCATTCGTGCAAGCGACAGACTATCGATCACCCCGCAGCGCTGTCGCATCTTACGGGGCTCACGCACGCGCTTCAGCTCGTGATCTAAGAATCCAATATCAAAATCAGCATTATGAATAATCAGTTCGGCGCCCTCGACAAATGCGAGGAATGACGCCTTGACTGCGTCGAAATCAGGCTTATCGGCAAGAAACTCGAGCGAGATGCCATGGACCGCCTCGGCGCCTGCATCAATTGCACGCCCCGGATTAAGGTACTCATGAAAGTGACGGCCTGTGAGTCGGCGGTTTTTCAGCTCAACACAACCAATTTCAATAATGCGATGACCGTTCGCCGCCTCTAAACCTGTCGTTTCAGTATCCAGTACGACCTGCCTCATGAGGTTGCCGTCATCTGATCAATGGCTTCATTCGCCAATTGATCTGCCCGTTCATTCTCAACGTGACCGCTATGGCCTTTTACCCAAAACCAAGAGACTGCATGTTTTTCAGCCAAAACATCCAATTGTTGCCAAAGGTCTTGATTTTTGACCGGCTGTTTATTGCTGGTCCGCCAGCCATTGCGCTTCCAGCCCGTGATCCACTGCGTGATGCCTTGACGAACATATTGCGAGTCGGTGGTTAGACAAATCGTGCTCGGCTGCGAGAAATAGGCCAATCCTTCGATCGCGGCCATCAACTCCATCCGATTGTTTGTCGTGTCAGGAGCAGATCCCGATAAGTTTCGCTCTTCACCATCAACCCGAATTAAGGCGCCCCAACCACCGGGACCAGGGTTCCCTCGACACGCACCGTCCGTAAAAACTTCGATCATCTGTTTACTCTACCTCTACGACTGATTCTGTTCGGCGGGACGGGGTTAAGCCGCCCGTGCTTGGCTGCGACAATCCCAGCCCCGAAAATCGAATGGATCTCCGGATGGAAGGGCTGCGGATCGGCGTCAAAGGCCCGACAACTTTTCTTGCGACCAACATATAAACCCCGCCCGTTGGCAGATTATACCGTCGACCGAGCCCTAAACCGAAACTTGGCGGCGGTAACCGCCGCACTGACCACGGTACACCAAAATCAGCGAACAATACTCGGTCGACTTTAAAGTTTAAGAGATTCAGCCAATCCATTAAACGATAAGCAGACCAAAAATGACCTTTAAACGGATACCTCGCAGCGGGGCCAGATAAGCGCTGGCGCAAACCCCAGAGACTGAGCGGGTTAAACGCTGTAATGATCAGCGTTCCCATTGGCATCACCATGCGAGCAGACTCAGCCAGCAGCGCTTGGGGACGGTCTGAAAACTCCAGCAAGTGATGCAGCAAAACAAGGTCTACTTGATCAGACGCAATCGGCATCTGCAAGGGTGACGCTATCAATTGCGGCGCGAGCAAATCATCTTCGCCCAAGCAAACCTTATTCAAGATCGGGCTTTTTTGAAATAACGGCGCGTCTTGCGCGCTTAACTGAATCAGATGGTAGCCAAACAAGTCTTCCAGCAATTCGTCATGCAGCGCTTGCTCTGTTCCCATTACGCGCTGACCCAAAGCCGTGGTGAACCAGCGGGAAAGTGCTCTGCGCTCGGATGCTAGCGCCTGTGCTAAATCAGGCATCGGTGACTCTGTCCGTTACCATGAGTTGATTCTCAAGATCTGCGATGATGGACCTATAGTCTACGCGATTTTAACCGTGACCTGACGGTCAGTTGTGCACCCTGAAACCCATTGGCGAACCCATCTCGACAGCGCAACCATAGCAACTGAAAACGCGCTCAGGGCCCGCCGGCACAATTAAACCGCGCCTTGACTCGGCGCTGAAACTTACCGAACGGCTGGGTTCAAAGTCGGCTTACAATGTTACGCTGCTAGAAAACACCGCTCAAGATGGCGCCACCCGCAACGGCATTAGCGCCTGACCCTATCCAAACCAATGTTATCCAACCGACTGTGAAAATTCCTTTATACTGCGCCCCATGCAATCATTCTCAAACCGCCTAGTCCGAAGCTTTTGCCTTGCCTGCCTTAGCCTCGCTACCGCCGCCTGCACACAACTAACCCAGCAGGCGCCCAGCGCGAAAACCACCCGAGTGCAATTAGCCGCCGAGCACAATTCGGCGGCGCCCGTTATCCCCAAAGCAAATGCTGGACTCAACGACATCAACTTCGGATCAGGCGTTAAAGCGCCGCCCGCTGTTTTTTTTGACGTGGACAACAGCCCAGCAAAGCAGTGCACGCAGACCAGCAATCAGAATTGCAGCGTACCCGCCACGGTCTCCACCCCGAAGGATTTTTGGGCGCAGCTACGAACTCAATTTAGCCTGGATTTACATCTGAATGAACCTCAGGTGCAAGCGCAATTAAATTGGTTTATCGCCAATCCTGATTACCTTACCCGTGTTTTCAAACGCGGCGCACTGTATCTTCCGCACATCGTTGACACGGTCGACAAAGCGGCCCTTCCGATGGAGTTTGTACTGCTGCCGGTAGTCGAGAGCGCCTTTGATCCATTTGCGTTTTCATCAGGCCGCGCATCTGGACTTTGGCAGTTTATTCCGGCAACCGCCCGCCTGTATCAAGTCAAAATTGATTGGTGGTACGACGGCCGTCGGGATCTGATCGATAGCACAAATGCTGCAACTGAATTTCTGCTGGATCTCGGACAGATGCTTGATAATGACTGGCTACTGGCGCTTGCGTCTTATAACGCGGGCCCTGGCACCGTCAGAAAAGCCATGCGTAGGAATAAACAAAACCAGCGCTCAGAAGCATTCTGGCAATTAGACTTGCCTCGAGAGACGAAAGCCTACGTTCCCAAACTTCTCGCACTCGCAGCAATTGTTAAGGATCCAGCGCAATACAATATAACGCTGCCTGATATTGCGCTCGAAACCGAAATTGCCGCCTTTGAACTGGATAACCAAATTGATCTTGCGCTGGCTGCAGAACTCGCTGAAATCAGCCTCGAACAACTCTACCGCTTGAACCCGGGCTTTAATCAATGGGCTACCCATCCGTTTGGTCCACATCGCTTGATTATTCCCGCCCAACAGGTCGATGTTATGACTGAAAACCTGGCGCTGCAGCCCCAAGAAGGCCAAATGCGATGGATACAGCATCAGATTCGTGCGGGTGACACCCTCGGCGGCATTGCACAACACTACGACTTGTCCGTTGATGCGCTCACACAAGTGAATCATCTCAAGAGTCCACAGATCATTGCTGGGGATTTTCTGATTGTTCCCACGCCAGTTAAACCGCCCTTATCCTACGGCTTATCTTCTTCTGGTCGAAGCGCAAAACGACGCCAATATTATGAAACCCGTTATGGCGCCCCGCCTGAGAATTATCAAGTCCAATCAGGAGACAGCCTCTGGTCCATTGCCAAGGCCCATGGGGTCAAAGTGGGCCAATTGGCAAAGTGGAATGGCCTCGCAACGAGAGCCCCTCTGAGTATCGGCGAAAGCTTGTTCATCTTTGATGACGAATCTCGTGCTGACCGACAAACCATGGCATCAGCTACCCCGAACGGCGCTGAGGCCACGCTTCGGTCAGTCTACTACCGTGTAAGGCAAGGTGATTCGTTATCGAAGATCGCCAACCGATTCAACACGACGGTTGCCGCCATCAAGGCCAAGAACCCATTCCTAGATCAGAAAAAGTATCTGCAACCCGGTGACCAACTCACGCTAGTCCTAAACATTCGACGGCCGCGCTAAACGGCCTCAATCAGGCCCCCAAGAGACCGCTTAGAAATTCTGCCCTTGTATGTCACCAAGTTTTTGCAGAGAAGATTGAAAGCGCTGGAACTCTAAACCACCCAGCTGCTTTTCAAGCAACGGTCTGATGGCTTGATTTTCCATCCCTGCGATGGGTGAATCCTCGGGGTTTCTAACATTGGTTACCGAGACCACCGCAACATCGCCATCATCA
>JABGWC010000191.1 GCA_018645765.1 Gammaproteobacteria bacterium
CCGAAACTAAAAGCAATGGCCCGCATCATCGAGCGGGTTCGAATGCGTTATGGCAATCAAATGGTGCCGACCACCCCGCGCGGTTTAGCGCGGCTGTTTAAAACGCTCAAAGAAGGGGGTACGGTCGTCGTATTACCAGACCAAGTGCCGCAAACGGGTTTTTTTGTATCATTTTTTGATCAACCGGCTTTTACCGATCGATTGGCGCACCGTTTAGCGCTGAAATCAGGCGCAACGCCAATACTCGTCGCCCTAACGCGGAACCATCGCGGACTGTTCGATGTCCACTATCGGCCAGTTCCGGATCTAAGCCAGGATGACGAAGTGTTGGCCTTGACCGGGCTAAATGCGGCGATCGAGGATTTGGTTCGGCAGTACCCGGCCCAGTACCAGTGGGAATATAAGCGTTTCAAGAAACAACCCAACGGATTGCGAAATCCTTACAAAAGGTTATAAAAGGTCTGGTTTTGCCGCAACAACGAGGGATTGGGCGCAGGGTTCAAGGCGACCGGTTTTGATATTTAACGTGAATCCGTCCAAAAACAGTTTGACGTCGAGCGCTTGGCAATGGGTCAGCAGTTCATTGGGTGCCAGGCGATAGGCTTTGCTAGTCGGGCCAGTTGTTGTCTGGTTCTCAATCGTCGTGTTTTGTATAAAGGTTTGATAGAACAAGACGCCACCGGGTTTAAGGCTTTGAATAATTGCTGGAATGATGTCTCGATCGAGGTACCGGTGAACATAGACCAGGTCAAAACGCGCTTTAGTGAAGGCCTCAGGCGTTATTTCAAGACAGTTCTTCGTTAAAGAAAGGGCTCTAGCCTCGGCCTCTTTTTGTAAGCGGGTGATTGCAACGATTGAGGCATCCCATGCGGTTACTTCAAAACCTTGGCCTGCAAGATAGAGTGCATCAGCGCCCAACCCACAGGCAACATCCAGCGCGAGGCCATGCTTTGGTAATAAGTCGCGATAGCGAATGAGGTCGCTGTTGGGTTCAGGATAATCCAGGACGCCCTGGTAAGTGGTATCCCAACGCTGAATCTTTTCTTTCAAGGGTTACTTCCGCCAGTACATGCCAGTGAATAGGACAAGGATCGTGAAAATCTCAAGCCGGCCTAAGACCATGCCAACAACCATCGCGCCTTTTGCGGAATCGGTAAGGCTCGCGTAGTTTTCAGCAACACTGCCGAGCCCAGGCCCTAAGTTATTCAGTGCCGCGGCGACTGCTGAAAAGGCGGTTAAAAAGTCGGCGCCAGTACCCAGCAAAACCAATAAGAGTAAAACAAACACAAAGACGTAAATCGAGCAGAAGCCCCAAACCGCTTCCATCACGTTGTCCGCCATCACCCGATGACTGATTTTAATTGGGAAAATGGCATTCGGATGAATGAGCCGGTGAATTTCACGTAAACCTTGTTTATACAACAAGAGGACGCGAATCACTTTTAAGCCCCCTCCGGTCGAGCCAGCGCACGCGCCAACGAAGGCGCCCAAGATCAGTAAGTAAGGCACGATGTTGGGCCAATCCGCGAAGTTGTCGGTGACAAATCCGGTCGTTGTGAGCATTGACACCACGTGAAAAGCGGCTAACCGGAAGCTCTGCCAACCATCATCGCTCGATCCAGCAAGGATTGTCGTGGCGATCAAAATGGCGATCAGCATAAAGACAAAGAAACTGCGCACCTCTTCATCCCGCCAATAGGACCGTAGCGAACGATCGCGATAACAAAAGAAATGCAACGCAAAATTCAAAGAGGACAACAGCATAAAGATGATGGCAACAATTTCGATTGCCGGTGAATCAAAGTGGCCTAAGCTGGCATCGAAGGTCGAAAACCCCCCGATCGCAACGGTTGAAAAACTGTGGCAGAGCGCTTGGAAAAAACTCATTCCCGCAACCCAATACCCGAGACAGCAGGCGATGGTTAAAGACAGATAAATTGACCATAGCGCCATGGCGGTCTGTTTAATTCGTGGCGTGAGTTTACTATCTTTTACTGGGCCAGGCGTTTCCGTTCGATACAGCTGCATGCCGCCAATGCCCAGCATCGGCAGAACGGCGACCGCCAAAACAATGATGCCCATGCCCCCTAGCCACTGGAGCTGTTGCCGGTAGTATAAAAGCGATTGGGGAAGTGATTCCAAGCCGACCATGACGGTGGCGCCCGTGGTGGTTAGTCCAGAGAAGGACTCGAATAAGGCGTCGACCAACGATAAAGCGGTATTGGGCGAGTCTGTAAAGGGCAGCGCGCTGAAGCAGCCGAGCGTGATGTAACAGAGCACCGTCACTAAAAAGCCATCTTTTGTACGAAGTGCTTCGGTAAACCGTCGAAACAGCAACCAAAGACTAAAGCCGCTTGCGAAAATGACGGCCGCGGCTTTGATAAAAATTGCGTGCGCACCATCTTGATAAAAAACCGAGACAAACAACGGCGGCAACATCGTCGCGCTGAAAAACATGAGCAGCCCGCCGACAATTCGAAAGGTAACGCCCAGGCGCACGACTAAAAGAAACTCACAGGGGCTTGGAAGAGCGCCTCCACTTCCCTTAGCCGACTTTTGTCTACCAGAAAGAGGATAAAGTGATCGTCAGCTTCAACGACAACGTTGTCGTGGGCAATGATGACCCGATCACCTCTGACGAGCGCGCCGACACTAGTTCCGCGAGGTAGTCTTAACTCGCCCAACGTTCTGCCGATCACTTTAGAGGTTTGTTGATCGCCATGTGCAATGGCTTCAATGGCTTCCGCAGCGCCCCGGCGTAGCGGGTGCACTCGCACAACGTCACCGCGCCGAACGTGCGTCAAAATGGCGCCAAGGGTTGCTAATTGCGGCGATATTGC
Source organism: Gammaproteobacteria bacterium (assembly GCA_018645765.1). GTDB lineage: Bacteria > Pseudomonadota > Gammaproteobacteria > Pseudomonadales > Azotimanducaceae > UBA9926. The sequence goes on from JABGWC010000191.1 coordinate 2,841, forward strand.
GATGTCGATGTCTTGGCCCTCAATGAGGTCGACGTAAGCCGGGTTGTTAATGAGTGTTAACACTTTTCGCGCACCCAAGCTCTTCGCCAACATCGACGACATGATATTGGCCTCATCGTCGTTGGTGATCGCGCAGAAAACGTCGGTATCTTCAATGTTCTCCTCAAGCAACAGTTCCCGGTCTGACGCATTTCCATGCAACACAATGCTCCGCTCAAGGGATTCTGATAGGGCAAAACAACGGTTGCGGTTTTGCTCAATAATTCGAACGCCGTACCGGCTTTCAAGCTGAATCGCGAGGTTTTCGCCGATATGTCCGCCACCAGCGATAATAATGCGCCGATTAGGCCGTTCATGTTGTCGCAGCTCATTCATAATGCTTTGGATGTTTTCGGCGGCCGCAATGAAAAACACTTCGTCGTTCTCCGCAATAACGGTTTCGCCTTCTGGCACGATGGGTCGGTCGCCTCGAAAGATGGCCGCGACGCGCGTGTCAGCTTCGGGAAGCAGCGTGCGGATGGTTTTTAGAGCTTGGTTCACAAGCGGGCTGTCGGCTTCGATTCTGAGGCCCACCAATTTCACCTGACCGCTCGCGAAGTCCATGACTTGCAACGCACCGGGGTTATCTATCAGTCGCTTAATATCGTGAGTAATAATTTCTTCTGGGTTGACGATATGATCGACTGGCATCGCGTCGTCCCGAAAAATGCCGCCGCCGGTGAGGTACGCTCGGCTGCGAATTCGGGCAATCTTGGTGGGCGTATGGAACGCGGTATAGGCCACTTGGCACGCGACCATATTGATTTCATCAGAGTTTGTGACGGCGATGAGCATGTCGGCGTCTTCCGCGCCAGCTTGCTTGAGCACAGGCGGATGCGAAGCTTGTCCGCAGATCGTTTGAATATCGTATCGATCCTGAAGCTCCCGGAGCTTTTCTGGATCTGTATCGACGACGGTGATATCGCTCGCTTCTTTGACCAGGTTTTGAGCCAAGCTTGCGCCGACCTGACCTGCGCCCAAGATGATAATTTTCATAATCCGGGACTCATTTTTCTGACGTGCGCGTAATAAAAACCATCGTGCACACCCTTTGTTGGCAGCAACTGTACGCCGATTGATCTTGGAACGCCAACGGCCGGTAATGCAAGCGTTTCAACATCATGATGGTTGGCTAAGAACCAGACAAGATTGTCCTCATTCTCTTCGCTAAAGATTGAGCAGGTGACGTACAGAAGACTGCCGCCAGGACGAAGTAGTGACCAGCACTGAGTTAGTAACTGCCTTTGGGTTTCGATGAGCGTTACCAGATCCTCTGGCCGTCGAAGAAGTTTAATGTCTGGATGTCGACGAATGACGCCGCTGGCGGAACACGGGGTGTCGAGGAGAATCTGATCAAAGGTGCCGAGTTCGGGCTGGGGCCTTGCCAGATCCAAGCAGCGAAGATCGGCGGTTGCACCCAATCGCGTAAAGTTTTCTGAAACGCGGGTGAGCCGGTCTGGATCAATATCAACGGAAACCAAGTCGAGGGTCGGCACGAGCTCCAATAAATGACAGCTTTTACTGCCCGGCGCACTGCAGGCATCTAAGACGCGTTCAAAGGGTTTGGGCTGCAATAGTTGTGCTGCGAGTTGGGCGCCAGAATCTTGCACACTCACACAGCCCTCATCAAAGCCTGGCAAGTCGCTTACCGCGACCGCTTGATCCAGGATCAGTCCGTCCCGACTCAAGCGGCAGGGTGTTGCGATGAGGTCCTTGGCAGCCAGCAGGCTTTGGTACGCGTCGCGCGTCTGTTTTGCGGCATTCACTCTCAAAATCATCGGAGCCGGATCATTGTTTGCAACGATGATGTCAGCTTTTTGGCCTGGCCAGTCCGCCTGAATGCGATCGAGTATCCACAACGGATGGTTTGTCAGTGCAACTTCGCTGTGTATCTCATTAATTACTGCTTGCCGGGTTCGTTGAAAGGTTCTTAGAGAGGCGTTGACCAGTCCTTTAGCCCAGGGTTTTTTCAGCTTTTTGGTGGTTTCAACAGCGGCGTTGACACTGGTATAGATGGGCTGGTTCAGGAACTCTGTGGCGCTGATGCCTAAGATCAGTAAAAGCTTGAGGTCTTGATGTTTTTTCTGCAGAGGCTTGTCTAAGATCGTTTGCACAACGCTGTCGAGCCAGAAAAAGTGTCGTAAGGTCGTTTGAACTAAAAACCGGCCTAGGGGGTCCAGTGCTTGTCCGTTGTATGCATGCCCATGAAGGACTGTTTGCGAGAGCACCGTCACTTCATTGATAAAATCTCTCATTTATTCGAACCGCTCGCCGGGGTCGAGTAGACTTGTTTGTAGGTTTTTCAAGTTCGCGCCCTGAACAATCGTGCCCTTTCCGGTCGGTGATTGCAGCTGGGTAATGTAGAGCTGTCCTTCACCGCATTGAACGCGGATCCCCGCCTTGGACCTTTCAAGGATGGTGCCAGACGCAGGGATTGGCGCTGCATCGTTTAACTGGCTCGGGGCAACTACAGCGCCATAACATCGAAACCGTGTTTCGCCTTGGGTCGTAAAGGCAACCGGGTCTGGTACGAACGCCCTGATGTGTCGGCAGATTAGCGCGCTGCTCATAGACCAGTCGATTTTTGCTTCTGCTTTCAAAATTTTGTGCGCATAAGTCACGCCCGCTGCTGGTTGGGGATCGGCTACCAAGCCGGTCTGGGCAATTGTTTCGACCGTGTCAAGGAGCGCTTCTCGGCCTACGCGTGCCAATTTTTTGAACAGGCTGTGACTGGTTTCGTCCGAGCTGATGCTGCACGGCCGGATGCTAATGATCGGTCCGGTATCCAAACCCTCTGCCATCTTCATGATGGTCACACCGCTCGTTTGGTCGCCGGCCAGAATAGCGCGCTGCACGGGTGCGGCGCCGCGCCAACGTGGGAGCAGTGATGCGTGAACGTTGATCGGGCCAATACGCGGAAGCGCCAAAACCGCTGGCTTCAGAATCTGACCATAGGCGACAACGATCAATAGGTCGAAAGCGAACCCCGCCAAGTGTTTGGCTTGAAGGCGTGTGGGCTGCAGCACGGTGAGCCCTGCCATAAGCGCACGGTGTTTAACGGGGGAGGCAATTAGTTTTTTGCCGCGCTTGCCCGGTCGGTCTGGCTGGGTCACAACCGCTACGACATCAATATCTGGATGCTCAATCAAGCCTTGCAAGTGTTCGACTGCGAATTCTGGCGTCCCCGCAAACAGTACCCGCATCATGGTCGTTGCAGCTTTTGTTGCTTCAACAGTTTTTTCCTCAGTAATTGCCGCTTGGCGGGAGACAAGTAATCGACAAAGAGCTTGCCGTTGAGATGATCCATTTCATGCTGAATACAAATGGCCAATAACCCATCAGCCTTAAGCTGAAAGACTTGACCATCCTGATCAAGCGCCTCGACTAAAATAGTTTCGTGTCGAAACACGCTCTCGTAGAACCCGGGCACGGACAAGCAGCCTTCTTGCGTTTCAATGTTGCCCTCACCGTCAATCAGCTTCGGATTGATGAAGACAAGTGGTGATTGATGGTCTTCTGAAATATCACAAACTATCAGCCTAAGATGCACGTTTACCTGCGTGGCGGCCAAGCCGATCCCGGGCGCGTGGTACATGGTGGCAAGCATTTGCTCGGCCAATGTCGCGATGTCGCGCGTTACCGTTTGGATCGGTGCCGCCTTTGTTCGGAGCCGTACATCGGGGAATTCCAAAATGGTTAATAGCGGTGTTGTCATAAATCGATCAAATTATTTTGTTGGGATTTGTCATGTCGAGTGGCGTGTTTGCACGTTATGATATCGTAAACCTACGATTAATCAGCTCGGTTCGCATTCGTCGCAAATTGTACCGCGAAATGCAAAAGGAAATCGCATATGTTCACAGCACGTAAGGCCCCCGGCGCTTCATGGCTCCTTTTATGTCTGACACTGCTCGTGCCGCTCGCCCCGCTGCAGGCGATGGAGATGAGAGCAAATGCGCCAGAGGAATATGTCGTTAAGACGGGTGACACGCTTTGGGATATCGCGTCGGTCTATTTGACGGAGGCTTGGCAGTGGCCAAAAATTTGGGCACTTAATTCCGACATTGCCAACCCACACCTGATCTACCCGGGTGATGAGATTTCTCTGGTGATGATCGATGGGCAGCCGCGTTTAAGATTACAGCGAGGGGAACGGGTTGATCCCGGGGTGGTCAAGCGAGTCCCTAGCATCCGGAGAACCAATGCGGTGGCGATCCCAGCTGTGTCGCTTGATCAAATCGAGTCCTGGCTGGCGAAAGTCAAAATGGTGGACGCAGCAGTCTTTGAGCGGTTGCCGTACATTCTTGCGGGTATTGATGGTAAGACCTTGCTGAAAACCGGAGATCAAGTTTATGTGAAGGGTGCGCTAACACCGGGGATATCTTCTTTTAAGATATACCAATCGGGGCAGCGATATTTGGATCCGGTGACGGGCGCATTGATCGGTCTTGAAGCCCAAGAAGTGGGTCAGGCCAGGCTACTGTCTGAGCAAGCTGGCCTTGCGACTCTGAAAATTATAACGGTTACGGAAGAGGTTACGCCCGGCGACCGCCTTATGGTTGCTGAGGGCCTC
>JABGWC010000103.1 GCA_018645765.1 Gammaproteobacteria bacterium
TAGAGCGCCCCTTAATTCAGAACAGCTCAACCTCAAGCGACGACCGACTGCCTCAACCTGTCCTAAACAACCCAGCTCCCTGTAGCGCCTGCCAAGCGCCTCATCCTTTGACGCCCTTGCCAGCCCCGCGCTTCAGCGCGGGCTGCAATGACCGCGGCGGTTATAAGCCGCCTGTGATCCTGTACGCAACCAACAGAACTTAGCCCATTATTCATACCAAACTAAATAAGGGGCCCAAGGCCACCTTTTAGTCAAAGCCATTCCACATCAGACCAAAAATTCAACCTCCACCCATGCTGACCATAGGATCGTTGCTTATAGCGGTCATTGACAGTTCTTTTAGTCACTGCTTAAAAGCGCTAGCAACTCTGATCATAGACTGAAGAATCCAGCACTTGCACTGCGAAGCACTGTTCACTGTTGGTATCGCGCCAGTCTTGGTTCAGCAGCCTCGTGAGATTAAAGATCTTAACGAAAGACTTACCCCGGACATGACCCCTGAAGGTTAGAAACTGCTAATCAATCCTGGCATCGGTTGATCGCGCCAATCCGCATACGTGCCATTTCGCCCAACGGAGCCCTGACCCAGGACCCAGCCCTTGGCTTTTCACGACTTCGAAGAACGCAGCCGTTTTGAAGCCATCGCCAAACAGACGCCTTGGCGTCACGTTCGGTGGGCGATCAATCGAGCGCTGAATCAAAGTGACCATGGATCAGCGTCAAGCATTGTGAGGCGAATAGCATGTTCCGACCAAGTGACAAAAGGCCAACGCCCTGCCGCTTTAAACCACTCAGCGCGTTTTTAGACAGCGGCACTTGATCGGTCAAAATAAAGGTTGCCGCATCATCAGGGCGCGTTTGGGTTAACGATTGACCTTTTGGGCTCATCAGATAACAAGGTGCCGCGAGGCATTGGCGCTTGATCAGACCCTCAAAACTGAGTGTTTCGACCACAATTCCATTCGGCGCTGTCACGCACTGTTCCTTACCCAAACGCTCGGCGCCTTTGAGCGCAAGCGCACAACTGGCTAATAAAGCCTGCTCCGAGAGTCCGCCCAAATCACCCATGTGGGCGCCATCGAAGGTCAATATTCGAGAGAAGTCTGCGCTGTCCTCGAAGACCAAGTGCAGCGTCACATTGGCGCGATGGCCTTTAGAGATAAACAGCGCGTTGGTAATCATTCCAGCGATAAATTCAACGTGCCCCCCAGAACCAACCGCAGCAAGAAAGCGGTCCGCACGGACGGGTGCTTTTCGACATCGAATCACAAAATTCGGCATAACGGACTTTCCTAGTAGCACATTTACGGCGGCGGTCTGCAGGCGCTTGCATGATAAACCGGTTTCGCCTGCGTGAATAATTTACCGACGTTGCCGGGAATTCGCTATGATCGAAGCAGAAGAGGCTCAAATGCTCAAACTCTCAACCCATACTGATCTCCAAATGACCTGGTACAACACCAGCCACGCACTGTGGATGGCTGGCTTTAGCATACAGCAACTGCTGGTGACCTGGATTCTGGTTGGCATCTTGGCGCAGTCCCCGGAAACAGTCGGCCTGGCCCAGCTTCTGATCGGCGTCCCAGCGCTCATTTTCATGCTCTGGGGCGGCGTCATCGGTGACCGAGTTGACGGTCGACATCTTTTAATCCAATCCCACTTGCTCAGCATCATCCCACCTTTAGTGCTTGCGCTCGCGGTCTACCTAGACCAATTGGGCGTGTGGATCTTGATCCTGACGGCACTCGTTGCAAACTTACTCAATAGCGCCTCGAATCCAGCTCGTAATACCATCTTGAATATCGTTGCTGGCGCGCGACTGCAATGGGCGATCAGTCTGTCCACCGGTATTGGCGCCATTGCCACCATAATTGGCACCCGGGTTGCGGGCAGTATTGATCAAATTGGGCTCGTCGAAGTGCTGCTGCTTCAAAGCGCGTGTTTTGGGGTGGGCGCCATCTTTTTAATCGGATTGCGCGCAAACGGCCCATCAACTGATGCCTCATCGCCCAATCCCAAGAGCCCGGCCGTTGCACAGCCCAGCACTTATTCGATAATCCGAGCGGGACTCGTTTATACCTGGCGTTTTAAATTAGCGAGAGACCTCGTAGGACTCAATTTCTTTTCCAGCTTCTTTAATGCCGGAGCCTGGATGGTAGCGATCCCTTTTATCATCAGCCGCGTTTATGCTGGCGACGCCCTGCTGCTAGCGAACATCACGGTCGTATTCTATTTTGGCTCGCTCATTGCCAATTTTGGTTTACTCAAATTCATGCCTTTGTCTCGGCCTGGGCAGGTCTATTTGATCCTGCAATTGAGCCGAGTCCTGGTGCTCTACCTTATCTGGTATGAACCCAGCATGACCTGGTTGTGGATCGCCGCTGCATTTTGGGGCTTTAATATGGGCGTAACCAATACGATGTCCCGAGTCATGATTCAGGAAATAGCAGAGCCCGCCTTCAGAGCTCGACTCATGTCTGTCTTTACCCTTGGCCTTATGAGCGCAACCCCTATGGGGTCTTTGGTGCTTGGCATCGTCATTGGTCAATTTGGGGAACTCAATGCCCTGATTCCGGGCATGCTGGCCTCGATTATGATTTTTTACTACGGCTATAAGAGAAGCGATATTTGGCAATATCGCAGTCCGGTCCCGGCGCCGCCGGACGCGGCCTAACCTTCAGGGCTGCAGATTGACACCGCTTTCATTGAACCCACCTTATTTGTCCACAAAAACTGTGGATAAGTCTGGTGATAACTGTTGCCAACAACCGTCAACGCCAGTGTTTTCCGCGATTCAAGGATTGTTCAATTTTTGAACAGTTTAGTTTAAGTTCAATTAAAACATATAGTTACAAGTCATTCATAAGCACAATGTTGGCTTATAAGTCTAAGTCGAAATCTAAGGGTCAGATGTGCATAACTTAGTTAGTTTGATAAAAAACTATTTGCCGATTTCGTCAAAGACGGGCGCTCTACTGGGTTTTGAATCAAGGTCTGACCCGAATCGAACCATAATAAAATGACTAAAATCAGCCTATTACCAATACCTGAGTTGATTCAAAAAGAACCCCAACGCCTTACTCCGTCCTGCGCACGCACTAAAAATTCATGACCTGACCTAGAATTTGCTCAACAACCAACATTGCATTGAATGCACTTAAAGATACTATTGACCCTCGGCACAAAAGAGTCACGACATGATCAATCTGTATACCGCACCAACCCCCAATGGCCATAAAGCTTCTGTGACCTTAGAGGAATTGGGCTTGCCCTATCAGTGCCATGCCATCAACTTGTCTGCAAATGATCAAAAGACGCCCGCCTTTCTAGCCCTGAATCCAAACGGCAGAATTCCCGTCATCCAAGATCTTGAGACCGGTGAGGTTGTTTTTGAGTCGGGCGCCATCATGATCTATTTGGCTGAAAAAACGGGCCAGCTTTTGCCGACCTCAGGGGCCCGGCGATACGAGGTTCTACAATGGCTCATGTTCCAAATGGGTGGCATCGGCCCGATGATGGGTCAAGCCAATGTATTCTACCGGTACTTCCCTGAAACAATTCAGCCCGCCATTGACCGCTATCAAAACGAAAGTCGACGACTGTTCGAAGTGCTGGATACCGCGCTCGAGGATGCCGAATGGTTGGCTGGGGACTTCTCCATTGCGGATATCGCAAACTGGTGCTGGGTTCGAACTTATCGGTGGAGCGGCGTTTCCCGCGACAACCTACCGAATCTGGACCGTTGGCTCACCCAAATGAAATCCCGCCCGGCCTGCAGAGCCGGCATTAACGTACCGGCTCCCGCACCCAAAAAGATCCTCACAGGTGAGGCCCTCAACACCTTTGCCAAAGGCGCTCAAACCATTTTGCAGACTTAAAAGACCGACTCAATAAATCGAGAGGAATTCTTGAAATGCCACCATTTGCCCGCCGCTCGCTGATGAGGGCACGATGATCGGCGTTTTAATTCCGGCATCAAACCAAGCCTCAATCCCTTCTCTAACCATCGCAGCCGTGCCAAACAAGGTCGTATCCGCAAGCCAACGATCGGTTAAAAAATGCGGCACACGGTCCCGGTCTCCGGCGGCAAGCGCCGCTTCAATACCGTCCATTTCTGCTTCATAACCCGCAGCTTTCCAGTAGGCTCGATAATTCGGCAGCATCGCATAAGAGGTTAAGGTCCGACGATTAACGGCTTTAGCCGCCTCCAGGTCGTCTGAGATACAGGTTGGGATCATGTTCCCGATAAAGAAATCATCCCGGGCGCGCGTTTCGTCAGCCAAATAGCCTAAGGAGGTGCTCATATGCGAACGAGCCCCATTGGCAAACACCATGCCATCGCCAATTTCTTCCGCCAGCTGGATCATCTTATGCCGAAGCGTTGCCAGAACAATCGGCGGCATGGGTCCAACCCTCGGGACGGCTTTAAGCGCCTCGACAAACGTCCGCGTATCGGACAAAGGCTTGCCGCTACTTAGACCCCGTGACTTTAAGGCCGGCGCATGGCTCACGCCGATCCCAAAACGAA
>JABGWC010000003.1 GCA_018645765.1 Gammaproteobacteria bacterium
GCCTACACCGCGCTGCAGGCGTTGGCGGAGTCCAATATCATTGCCCTTGAGGTTGTTTTGCAGGCTCGGGAGCGCTGGGGTATCGACCCGGCCAGCCCAGAGCCAGTGACCCTGTAATGGCGCTTAAACAGATTAGCGTCCCAGACGTGGGCGAAGCCGAAGGGATCGAATTGGTTGAGGTCCTGGTGGCTGCTGGCGATGTGGTGAAGCAGAATCAGGCCTTGGTTGTGCTGGAGTCTGATAAGGCGAGCGTTGAATTGCCGGCGGCATTTGATGGGGTCGTGGTCGCGGTTCTGATGACGCCAGGTATGACGGTTAAAGAAGGGGATGTGTTGCTGACCATTGAAACCAGCACGAGTGCTGCGTTGTCTGCGGGTGAGTCAGAGCCTGAACGCGCCGCTGGCGCGGATGGGCCAGACGCCGATGCCATCGATCCGCCGCGTTCCGAGGCGCATGCGGGTAGCGGACTGACGCAAGCCTTAGAACAAAATGCTAGCGCGTCAAAGACGCTCGATGTCGCGTTGGCGCCTGTTTTAGAGGTGGCCAAATCGCAGACGGTTGCGATCTTTATCCCAGACCTAGGTCAGATTGATGATGCCGAAGTCATAGAGATTCATTGTCAGATTGGGGATGAGGTGGCCTTAAACCAAGTTTTGATGCTCCTTGAGTCGGATAAAGCCAGCATGGAGATTGTGGCGGCGTCGGCGGGGCTTGTGGCCTCGATTGATCTCAATGTCGGCGATCAGGTGACCGGCGGGGAAGTTGCGGTGCGGTTGACAGTGGTAAGCGTAGACGCGCCGGCGCCCAATGAAGCAACCCCTTTGCTGTCAAAATCACCGCCGAAATCAAAGGGGCCGTCAGCCAATGGGCCCTCAGAGGAGGCTGCGCCGCCGAATTCAGAAGGAGATATGCGTTTTGGCCAGATGCCGAATACGCCCCTTCAGGATAAGCATTCAAGTGCGCCCGTTCCGAGTCGAGCATCGGGTCAAGCCGTGCACGCAGGTCCGGCCGTTCGAAAATTAGCGCGTGAGTTTGGGGTTACTTTATCGAGTGTCCCAGGGTCCGGGCCCAGTCAACGTATCCTAAAAGAAGATGTGCAGCAGTTTGTCAAAGCGCGGTTAGGCCGACCTCAGCAAGTGGCGAACGAGGACTCGCTGCAAAAACCGTTGCCGGATTTCAGTCAGTTTGGCGAAGTGGTTTTTGAGCCGCTCACTCGGATCCGTCGGGTATCAGCAAAAAACTTGGAATACAGTTGGCGAACGATTCCTCAGGTTACGCACTTTGATGAGGCGGATATTACCGATCTCGAAACGTTTCGCGCGGGCTTGAATGACGCCCTTGCGCCGGGCGATATCAAAATCTCTCCCCTTGCCTTTGTCATTAAGGCCGTCATTCAGGCGCTTAAGAAATACCCTAGGTTCAATGCGTCGATTGACCCCGAGTATGAACATTGGGTGCTGAAACGGTTTTTTAACATCGGCATTGCGGTTGAAACCCCCAATGGTTTGGTCGTGCCGAATGTTAAAAATGCTGATCTGCAGTCCATCGCCGTGCTTGCGCGCAGCGCGGCGGAATTGGCTGAACTCGCCAGGGACAAAAAACTGTTGCCGGGGCAATTGCAAGGCACGACGTTTACCATTTCGAGCCTGGGCGGCATTGGTGGCACGGGATTCACACCCATTGTCAACAGCCCCGAGGTTGCCATCTTAGGCGTTGCCCGAACGCAGGTTCTGCCACGGTACAATGAGGGCGCGCTCGAGCCTCGAAAAATCTTGCCGCTGGCTTTGAGTTACGATCATCGCGCGATCGATGGCGCGGAAGCTGCGCGATTTATGGTCGAGCTCTGCCGGCAACTCAGCGATGTTCGACTACTCGCGGTTTAATGACTCGGCACTAGGGGTCAAATGATCCTTCTGCCACAGGACTTCCGGTGTCTTAGTCGCAACGGCGATCGAGCGGCACAAGACAAAGAGAAAATCTGAAAAACGGTTCAAGAATTTGAGGCCTTCGGCATTGATGGTGTCAGACTCGGAGAGCGTAATGACCGCTCGCTCAGCCCGCCTGCAGGTGCATCGAGCAACATGACACTGCGCAATCAGCAGTGATCCGCCTGGCAGAATAAAATTTTCCAAGGGCGCTAAAGGCTCATTCAATTTATCCAGCTCAGTCTCAATGAGCGCAACATGGTCACTGTGGATGAGTTCAAAGCCTGGAATAGAAATTTCGCCCCCCAAATCAAATATCCGATGCTGACAATACCGAAGAAAAGGTACCCACTCAGCGCACGCTGCTATGGATGATTGGTTCAATTGCTCAATCAAGAGTCCTAAGTGGGCATTGAGTTCATCGATATCGCCCATCGCGACCACTCTGGGTTGATTCTTAAGAATTCTGCTGCCATCGCCGAGGCCGGTTTCGCCCTGATCGCCCGTGCGGGTATAGATTTTTGACAGTCGCTTGCCCATAACTTTTCTCTATTTTAAGGTCTTCCAGTGTACGGTAATCATTGCCAATAGTCTCAGTCCACTCTGGGGTTTGGTTCATTAAAATGATGCGATTCTGATATGCTGCAGGGGTTCAATAAAAGGAGAGCGGACCATGCCTTCATTCGATGTGGTGTCCGAAGTCGACTTACAAGAGGTGCACAATGCGGTCGATCAGGCGAATCGAGAATTGTCGACGCGTTATGATTTCAGAGGCATTACAGCGTCTTTTGAGCGCTTGGGGAGCGATATCAAGCTTACGGCTCAAGCTGATATCCAGCTCGATCAGATGATGGATATCCTCCGAGAGAAATTAATCAAGCGCTCGGTTGACCCGATGGTGATGGATCCTGGGGCGATTATGCCGAGTGGTAAATTACTCCACCAAACGGTTGGGATGAAGCAAGGCATTGAGACACTGCTTGCCAAAAAAATTGTCAAACTCATCAAGGACAAAAAGTTAAAGGTGCAGGCTGCGATTCAGGGCGATCAGGTCCGGGTGACGGGTAAAAAGCGAGATGATCTGCAGGGTGTGATGGCAGAGATTAAAGCGGCCGGATTTGAGATCCCACTGCAGTACCAGAACTTTAGAGACTGATGCCGCCTCAGCCTGCCGGAGGGCGGCCAACTTGGCTGGAATCCTTCTTGGTTTACCGCAAACCCGTTGTGGTTTCCTTGGCGTTTCTCGGGTTTTCGGCAGGTCTGCCCTATCTTTTGGTGTTTTCAACCCTTACAGCCTGGCTTCGAGACGAAGGTGTGAGCCGTTCAGCGATCGGGTTTTTTGCTTGGGTTGGGATGATGTATTCCATCAAGGTGGTATGGGCGCCCTTTGTGGACCGCTTGAAGCTGCCCTGGCTTAATCGTGCGTTAGGGCGACGCCGAAGTTGGATGTTAGTTGCCCAGCTTGGCATTATGCTTGCGCTTGTCGGGATGAGCTGGGTTGGCCCGGCGCAGTTAACGTCTCTTGCAGTGCTGGCATTGGTTGTAGCCTTTTCATCGGCTACTCAAGATATTGCCATTGATGCCTATCGCATTGAGGCCGCGCCGGCTCAGGATCAAGCAGCGTTGTCCGCTGCCTATATTCTTGGGTATCGATCGGCGCTTTTGGTTTCGGGGGCCGGCGCGCTCTACGCCGCAGAATATTGGGGTTGGGCCCAGGCCTATCAAGTGATGGCGCTCTGTGGCGGCGTGGGGCTCGTTACCACCTTGCTGATTTCAAGGCCTGCACTTGCGAATGATGAATCTGCGTCCAAAGCCGAAGAGGGGCTCTCAAAGTGGCCAGGTCTGCAAGGGTTATTTCTCGCGCCCATCACAGACTTTTTTGTACGAAATGGCCGCTTTGCGATGTTCTTACTCAGTTTTATCGCTCTGTATCGACTGAGCGATATCACCATGGGCATTATGGCCAACCCATTTTATTTGGATTTAGGCTATACCAAACTCCAGATCGCTAATATTGCGAAAGGGTTAGGATTTGCCTTGTCGATATTGGGATCATTTCTCGGTGGTGTTTTGGTGGTTCGCTGGGGTGTTTTGATGACCTTGCTGATCGGTGGGGTTGCAGTGGCTTTAACCAATCTGCTTTTCGCACTCTTAGCGCTGACCGAGCCGAATTTAGTTTGGCTGGCCCTGATCATCGGGGCAGATAACTTGAGCGGCGGGATTGCGGCAACCAGCTTTATCGCTTACCTGTCCAGCCTAACCCACACGGCGTATACCGCGACGCAATATGCGTTGTTCAGCTCGTTAATGACCTTGCCGGGCAAGTTCACGAGTGGTTTTTCGGGCATCGCGGTTGATGCCTTCGGCTACCCGTTGTTTTTTATCGGTGCTGGGGCGTTGGGGGTACCTGCGATTTTGATGGTGCTCTATCTCGTTCATCGAGAGCGAGCGCCGCCTTTAGATCATCGATGATATCGCCATTTTGGCTTACGACTTCAGTGATAATCGGTCCGCTTTACCAACGCATTAGATTAATTTGCACGACCGATTACTAAGTCTGCCTAGGTTAAATTGATCTGATCGAGGCTAGATAGGACTAGGGTTGCCATTGGTGCTGTTTGAGACTAATTCTTAAGTTATTGATTTTAATGCCTTCAAGGGCAAGGCGGCGCATTTGAGTCATCGCATGAGGGTTGGTGATCTGACCGCTGGCGTTCACGACCCGGTGCCAGGGCAGGGTGGTTGCCTCTGGCAGTTCCGACAGCAATCGACCGACCCAACGCGCCCGGCCGGGCTGGCCAGCCATGCTCGCAACCTGCCCGTAGGTTGCAATCCGGCCCTCGGGGATTGAGGCCACAACCTGCCAGATGGATTGTTTTAAGTCTAAGGATAGGGCCATCGCCTTAATCACCTTTTGATTCAAAGTGGGCCGTCTTGAGTCGGGTGCTGAAATCAAATTCAATTGATTTTAAGGCCCGACCCTTGACTCTGGAAAAAGTGACCCTATTATTAGCACTCCTTAAGGGAGAGTGCCAGAAAACCGGTCGGCAAGAAGGTGGAACTGGTTCAATGCAGATAAAAACGAACTGATCAACGGGTCAGTTCAACGTTAATTTGGGAGATCAGAATGAATATTCGTCCATTACAAGATCGAGTGGTCGTGCGACGTCTGGAAGAGGAAACCAAGTCAGCTGGTGGGATTGTTATTCCCGGTTCAGCGGCGGAAAAGCCTTCTCAAGGCGAAGTTTTGGCCGTAGGTACGGGCAAAAAACTTGAAAACGGGTCCGTTCAGTCGGTTGATTTGAAAGTGGGTGACAAAGTGCTATTTGGCCAATACGCCGGCAGTACCGTCAAAGTCGACGGTGAAGAATTGCTTGTTATGAGTGAAAGCGAAGTTTTTGGCGTTGTTGAGTAAGCGCTTTCTTATCGGTTTGACACCCATTACACAGAACGACA
>JABGWC010000150.1 GCA_018645765.1 Gammaproteobacteria bacterium
AATGAGGTAATCATCACCGTCTTTGACAGCGGTGGTGCGAACAGAGGCGGCATCCGAGCCGGCTTCTGGTTCGCTTAAACAAAAGGAGCCCACGATTTCACCGGGGGCCATTTTCGGCAGGTAAAACTGCTTTTGATCTTCCGTACCATCTATCACCAAGGATTGCGAGCCAATGCCAACGTTGGTGCCAAAAGCGCTGCGAAAGGCGGGGGAGGTGCGGCCGAACACTCTGGCAACCGCCGCTTCTTCTTGCATGTTGAGCCCCAAGCCGCCGTAGGCTTCGGGAATGGTTAATCCGAACAGGCCCAGCGCCTTCATCTCTTCAACCACCGCCTGCGGAATACGATCGTCGGCGGCAGTCTGCGACTCCAGTGGCCTCAGGCGCTCGTTAACGAAGCGGGTGAGGGTGTCGAGCAGTTGTTGTAACGTGTCTGAATCAAGTGCCATCAAAACCCCTTATTGGCTGAAAGTCGGCTAGGCCTCAAGCAGGCCAGGCTCTATAATGCGCTCATTGTACGGGGCATCGCGAGTGAGCTAAACCCCGAAGCCTAACCACCAGCCACCAGGAGTGTGCATGCCTTCTTTTAAATGGGACGACCCTTTCTTTTTAGATGACCAACTCACTGAAGAGGAAGTCCTGATCCGGGACACCGCCCGGGATTATGCTCAAGCCAAGCTCCAGACCCGCGTCAAAGAGGCGTTTCGAGAAGAGCATTTTCATCGTGAAATCATGACCGAGATGGGAGAGCTTGGGTTGCTGGGCTCAACCATTCCGGAAAAGTACGGCTGCTCAGGCGTTAATTACGTGTCCTACGGGCTCGTCGCGCGGGAAGTTGAGCGGGTCGATAGCGGCTATCGCTCGGCGATGAGCGTGCAATCCTCCTTGGTGATGCATCCGATTTATAGTTATGGCAGCGAAGCGCAGCGTGAAAAGTATCTGCCGAAACTCGCAACCGGTGAATGGGTTGGCTGCTTTGGGTTAACCGAACCAGACCATGGCTCCGATCCCGGCAGCATGATCACCCGGGCCGATAAAATCGACGGTGGCTATTTACTAAATGGCGCCAAGATGTGGATCACCAATTCACCGATCGCCGATTTGGCGGTGGTTTGGGCCAAACTTGACGGCAAAATACGCGGCTTTATTGTTGAGCGCGGGATGAAGGGTTTTGAAACGCCCAAGATCGAAGGCAAGTTCAGTTTGCGCGCGTCGGTCACGGGCAGTATCTCTTTGAGTGACGTTGAAGTCCCTGAGGAAAACCTGTTGCCCAACGTTAAAGGCCTGGGCGGGCCCTTTGGGTGTTTGAACAAGGCGCGCTATGGCATTGCTTGGGGTTCGATGGGGGCTGCAGAATTCTGTTGGCACGCGGCGCGTCAGTACACAATGGATCGGAAACAGTTTGGGCGACCACTGGCGGCCAATCAGCTCATTCAGAAGAAGTTAGCGGACATGCAAACCGAAATCGGATTGGGCCTGCAGGGTTGCCTGCAGATGGGAAGGTTGATGGACAACGACGACTGTCCGGTGGAACTCATCTCCCTGATGAAGCGCAACAATTGTGGTAAATCGCTTGATGTCGCTCGAAATGCGCGGGATATGCATGGCGGCAATGGCATATCCGATGAATACCACGTGATTCGTCACATGATGAACCTCGAGACCGTGAATACCTATGAAGGCACTCACGACGTCCACGCCCTGATCTTGGGTCGTGCTCAAACCGGTCTACAAGCCTTTAGCGGCGTGTAAGACATCTCTTACAAAGCGTTGGGGTGATCGCCTATGGTCACCCCAACGTGTGATCTGCGATGCTTCTCCTCAGTGATTGCCTATGAGCTACTTGGCTTTATCGTCCGCTTGCTTGCAAGCCGATTGCGATACTTGGTTCGGGTTGGCTTTTGCAAAAGGTAATTTAAGGCGGCATCTTGCGGTAAGGCTGTTAGCAAAGATCTTTTGACGATGACGGCCCAGTTTGTTTTTTTGAGGAGGCCCTTGTTTTGTGTGTCACCGCATCTCGCTGTGGGACGTCAAAGTGTTGGCTGAAAATAGACCAAAACCGCGTAAAACTAAGATTGACGGCAAGCGAAACGCAATTGATCGATCAATCTTCAGGCGAAAACGAAAACGAAAACTAAAACTAAAACCAAAACCAAAACCAAAACAAAAACAAAAACGAAAATAACAAAAATAAGAAGGGGGTTTTATGATTAAGGTGCTCATTGTGGATGATCATCAAATGGTTCGGTTTGGTACGCGCCGGTTACTCGAAGATGAATCGGGGCTACAAATTGTTGGCGAGGCCTCCTCCGGCGAAGAGGCCATCGAGGCGGTTGATGCGCTCAACCCGCAAGTGGTACTCATGGATGTTCAGATGCCCGGTATCGGCGGTTTAGAGGCCACCCGGCGCTGCTTACGGATTGCCCCGGACGTCAAAGTGATTGCCCTATCCATGCACGATGGGGAACCCTTTCCAAGCAAGTTGTTCGAGGCGGGGGCTAAAGGCTATGTCTCGAAACGGTCCGACCCCGAAGAACTGATCCTCGCCATTCGAAAAGTCATGGC